>JAHWLC010000041.1 GCA_019347585.1 Actinomycetota bacterium
GAGGTGCGGAGCACCTTCTCGTTGGTCGAGACGCTGGAGCTCGTCGTCACGGTGGCGCTCGAGAGCTTCTACTGCCTGGTGAACCGGACCCTGGGACTGAAGGCGCAGGGGTTCCGCGACCGCGCGTTGGCCGCGTCGGCCGACGGGAGTCTGTCCGAGTGATGGAGCGGACGGACTCCCAAGCATGATCGTCCTCGACGCCGCCGGCCAGAAAGGCACCGGCAAGTGGACCGTGATCGAATCTATGGATCTCGGGGAGCCGACGGCGCTCATCGCCGAGGCCGTCTATGCCCGCATCGTGAGCTCCGACCCCGATCGGCGCGATCGCGCCTCCAAGCTGTTCCACACCCCCACCGCCGAGCTCGAGGCGGTGTCGGTCGACGACATCGAGGCCGCCCTCTATGCCTCCAAAATCGTCTCCTACTCCCAGGGCTTCCGCCTCCTCTCCGGAGCGTCTGAGAAGCACGCCTGGGGCCTCGACCTGGGATCGGTAGCCTCCCTGTGGCGGGCGGGCTGCATCATCCGTGCCGTCTTCCTCGAGGACATCACCGAGGCCTATCTGGCCAATCCGCGACTCGAGGACCTGACTGAGGCCGAGTTCTTCTCGGATGCGCTGAGCTCGGCACAGAGCTCATGGCGGGCGGTGGTGGCCGGGGCGGTCGAGGCAGGCATTCCGGTCCCCGCCTATTCGAGCGCCCTCGCCTACTTCGACGGCTTTCGCTCCGCCCGCCTCCCCGCCAGCCTGATCCAGGCGCAGCGTGACTACTTCGGCGCCCACACCTTCGAGCGGGTGGACCGGCCCCGGGGCGAGTTCTTCCACAGAAATTGGGAGTCCGACTCGCAAGCATGAGCGCATCGGTAACTGGCTACGACATCCGCGAAATCGTCATCCCCGATCTGGACGACTCCCAGCTGGAGCCGATCGTCGCCGCGTCGAACCGTATCCGAGCGGAACGACGGCCCAGGGCGGTAGATCTCTCTACCCAGGAGTACCGCATATTCACCACCTCCCCTGGCTCGGTGAGGTGGCATTACGTCGTGTCCGGTGAACACGGGCCCGCCGCCTACCTCAACCTCCGCTACCCGGACGACGGCACCAACCCGTCACTGCTTCAGGTCTCCATCGGGGTGCTCCCCGAGCATCGGCGCAAGGGGATCGCCACTGCCCTCCTCGGCCGAGCGGTCCGATCGGCGCGAGAGCTGGGCCGGATCACCCTGGCAGGCGAAATGTTCGACACCGTCCCCGCCGCGGCGAGCTTCGTCGAGGCCATCGGCGCCAGGAAGACCCTGGACCTGCATCACAACGTCGTCGAGATCGCCGATCTCGATCTGGAGTTGCTTCAGCGTTGGCAGCGGGAAGGTCCGGATCGGGCACCCGGATACTCGGTGACCGTCGTGGAGGGTATGTATCCCGATGACCTGTTGGAGGGGATGGCCCACCTCTATCTGGTCCTGGAGCGTGACGCTCCCATGCCCGAGGGGTGGGAGCCGCGCAACTGGACGGGAGGATTCCTCGAGAGCTGGCTGGGGAATTTCCTGAAGGGCGCCGAGCTGATCACCGCCATCGTCATCGAGGACCGCTCGGGGGCGCCGGCCGGGATGAGCCAGCTGGGACGTCGTCATTCCGACGACACCACCTGGTTCGTCACCACCACCATGGTCGACCCGGACCACCGCGGGCGTGCCCTGGGCAAGTGGGTCAAGGCCGCCTCCTGTCTGCGCGCCACGGAGATCTGGCCGGGAGCGAAGTGGATGGAGACCGGCAACGCCTTCACCAATGAGCCCATGCTCGCCATCAACCACGCCATGGGCTTCCGGCACGAGTTCACGATGAGCGAGGTCGAGCTCGGCGTCGACGATGCCGAGGCCTATCTGGCGAGCAAGTCGGGCTAGACCGGCGGCGTTCCCGGGACCTCCATCAGCGGACTCTGCACGAACTCCTCGTCGGCGGCGTCGGCAGCCTCGATGTGCTCCCGGCTGATCCCCATCAGGAACAGGATCGCATCGAGGAAGGGGACCGTCACCGAGGTGTCGGCGCGGTCGACCACCACCGGCTTGGCATTGAAGGCGATGCCCAGCCCTGCCGCGGCCAGCATGTCGAGGTCGTTGGCGCCGTCTCCCACCGCGACCACCTGGCCCGGGCTGATGCCCTCAGCGGCAGCGAGATCGAGGAGAAACCTCGCCTTGCGCGGCCCGTCCACCAGCTCCCCGGCGAGCCTCCCCGTGAGTCTTCCCTCTTTGACATCGAGGGTGTTCGACAGCGAGTAGTCGATCCCCAGCTCGGCGGCTATGGCATCGGTGAAACGGGTGAACCCCGCCGAGACGATCGCCGACCTGATCCCCAGCCGGCGCAGGGTTCTCACGAAGGTCCGAGCCCCCGGGGTGAGGGTGATGGCGGCGGCGACCTTCTGCAGGGCGTCGGCGTCCAGACCCTCGAGGAGGGCGACCCGCTGCCGTAGCGACTCCTCGAAGTCGATCTGCCCCGCCATCGCCGCCCGGGTGAGGGCGGCGACGCGTTCGGCGACACCCGCCTCCCGAGCCAGGAGATCGACCACCTCGTCCTGGATCAGCGTGGAATCGACATCCAGCACGACGAGCCTCTTCGCTCTCCGCTCCAGACCGTCGGGTTGGATGGCCACGTCGATCGGCTTTCGCGCCGCCGCCTCCACCAGCTTGGCCCGGATCAGGTCGATGTCGCCGCCGGAGATGGCCAACTCATAGCTGAGCACCGGGTAGCGGGAGAGGCGGAATATCCGCTCGATGTTGCCTCCGCCGTCGGCGATGGCCCTGGCCACCGCGCCGAAATCGTCGGGTCCCACCTTCGCACCTAATACAGTGACGACCGAGACCTCCTTGATCGGGGTCGGTGTGGGCTCCACCACCTCGAAGTCGATGTCGAGGCCCTCGGCCCAGCCGAAATAGAGGAGGTCGGCGATTGTCGACCTCTCGGTGGAGACGCCGATGAGCACATTGAGGTTGAGCCTCCCCCTCACCACGATCTGCTCCACGTCGAAGATCTCGGCCTCACCTGCGCTGAGGACGTCCATCAGCCCTGCCGAGATGCCCGGGTGGTCGGGCCCGTGCACCATGACCAAGATCGTGGAGCGGTCTGCCATCCGGTGAGAGGGTAAAGCCAGGTCGTCGGCTGGGCCTATCCATCTCCGAGGGCGCCGTTACGATCGAGCGCACCCGAGCAACGAGGCTATTCCTTGTCCGAACATCGACTTCCCCGTCACGTCCATCCCACTCACTACGACATCACTCTCGAGCCCGACCTGGAGACATTGAGCTTCCAGGGCGCAGTAGGAGTGGAGATGACCGTGACCGAGGCCACCGACACCATCGTGCTCAACTCCGCCGAGATCGAGGTCAAGTCGTTCCGCCTGACCGGGGACGGGGCCACCGCCGACATCGCCGAGCTCGTCTACGACGAAGAGGCCGAGCGGATCGCCTTCCACCTCGAGGAGCCACTGGCTCCCGGCGACTACCGGCTCGAGATCGATTACTCAGGGACCATCAACGATCAGCTGCGCGGCCTCTACAAATCCGTCTATCGCGATCCCGAGGGCAACCAGCACCTCATCGCCACCTCCCAATGCCAGGCGATCGACGCTCGGAGAGTGTTCCCGGGCTGGGACGAGCCCGACTTCAAGGCGACCTTCCAGACGACCATGGTGGTGGCCGATGGCTTGGAGGCCTACTCCAACACCCGCGAGATCGGGCGGGAGCCGACCGACGACGGGCGGGTCAGGTTCGAGTTCGCCAAGTCGATGAAGATGTCGCCGTACCTGCTCGCCTTCATCGCCGGCCCGTTCGAGGCCACGGAGCCGGCGATCGTCAGGGGGACCCCGATCCGGATCATCGTGCCCAGGGGCAACCTGCATCTCACCGAAGTCGCCCTCGACAACGCGGTCTTCTGCTTCGAGTACCTGTCCGACTACTACCGCATCCTCTATCCCGGAGACAAGCTCGACCACATCGCCATCCCCGACTTCGCCGCCGGGGCCATGGAGAACGTGGGGCTGATCACCTATCGGGACACCTACCTGATCATCGACCCCGAGAAGGCGAGCCAATCGGAGTTGCAGAACAGCCTCGACGTCATCGGCCATGAGATCGCCCATCAGTGGTTCGGCAATCTGGTCACCATGGCCTGGTGGGAGGGAGCCTGGCTCAACGAGGCATTCGCCAGCTTCATGGAGCTGAAGGCGACTGACGCCAAGCACCCGGGATGGAAGAGATGGCTGGCCTTCGCCAATCTCGAGGTGCCTTGGGCCATGGGGACGGACCAGCTCGCCACCACCCGGCCCATCGAGTTCGAGGTCAATGCGCCCGAGGAAGTCGAGGAGATGTTCGACGCCATCACCTACGGGAAGGGCAGTGCAGTGCTCCGCATGATCGAGCAGTTCATCGGGGTCGAGGCCTTCCGCGAAGGCGTGGGCAACTACCTGCACAAGCACGAGTACGCCAACACCGTGACCACGGACCTGTGGGAGGGGTTGGACCAAGCCTCGGACTGGCCGGTGAGCGAGATCATGGGGACCTGGGTCTATCAGCGCGGGTTCCCCCAGGTCGGCGTGGAGAGGGTGCCGGGCGGGATCCGACTGGCCCAGCACCGCTATCTGGCGATTCCCGACGACACCGACTCGACGATCTGGAAGGTGCCGATACGGCTGCGGGGGTTCATCGGCGGGGCTCCCTTCGATACGACCTACCTGCTCGGGGAGGAGGAAGGGACAGTCGAGCTACCCGGCGCTCCCGAGTGGGTCACGGCGAACGCCGGCGGCCACGGCTTCTACCGGGCGCGGTACTCCGACCACCTGTTCCGCTCGTTGCTGGACAATCTCGATGATCTCGACGACATCGAGAGGCATTCCCTGGTGTCGGACACAGTCGCCTTCGTCCGCAACGGCCAGGTGTCTGCCGACTATTTCCTCGACCTGGTCAGCCTGTTCCAGGACGAGATGGAGCAGGCGGTCTGGTCCGTCATCATCGGTGGTCTCGGCATCATCGAGCACCACGCCCTCTCCGAGGAGGCACGACCGGATTTCGAGGGCTTCGTCAGGGACCTGCTCGGGCCGGCCCTCGACGAGCTGGGCTGGAGCCCGCGTGAGGCCGAGACCGACCTGCAGCGCAAGCTGCGGGGGGAGCTGATCGCCGCCAAGGGCAATCTCGGCGAGGACGAAGTCGTGATATCTCGATGCGACCAGTTGGTGGCCGAACTGCTCGACGGGGCAAGCATGGATCCGGAGATCACCACCGCCGCCCTGGCGGTTTATGCCCGGCATGGCGGGGTAGAGGAGTACCAGACCCTGTGGAACGCCTACCAGGAGGCGGCCACGCCACTCGAGCAGGTGAGATACCTGCGGTCGGTGGCCGCGGTGGAGACACCGGAGCTCGCCGTCGCCACTCTCGACAAGATCGTGGAGGGCGATATCCGCACCCAGGACGGCTTCTGGGTATTCGCCAGGCTCCTCGGTGGCGATGCCGGCCCCGACGTCTGGAAGAGCGCCCGATCCCGCTGGGACGAGGTGCTGGCCGCGATGCCGGGCCTCACCCGGCGGCGGGTCGTGGAAGGCCTTCCCGCACTCTCACAGCCCGAGGTGGCGCTGGACGTGCAGGCCTTTTTCGCCGAGCATCCCATCCCGGAGGCGACCCGCGCCCTCTCCCAGAGGCTGGAGCTCCTCCGCGCCAACCTCCAGCTCCGGCAACGGGAGGCCCCGGTGGTGACCGACTACTTCACCCCGAATTCCTAATGCATTAGCCGCCGAATACGGTGCATGATGCATCGAGAAAGACGAAAGCCCCCGGGAAGATGGTCGAACCGGGGGCTTTCAGCGTGGTGGCGACGTCGGGGTACCCCGTCCCGATGACGGGGAAACCCGGTTTTCGCGGTTTTTTACTTCAACTCGACGGTGGCGCCGGCGCCTTCCAGGGCCTCTTTTGCCTTGTTCGCCGTCTCCTCGTCGACTGCCTCGAGCACGTTGGCGGGAGCACCGTCGACCAGGTCCTTGGCCTCCTTCAGCCCGAGGCTGGTGAGACTGCGCACCTCCTTGATGACCTGGATCTTGGCCGATCCGGCGTCGGTGAGGACCACGTCGAACTCGTCCTTCTCCTCTGCGGCCGCGGCAGCGCCGCCATCGCCGGCGGCAGCGGGGGCGGCGGCTACCGCCATGGGGGCGGCGGCGGTCACATCGAACTTCTCCTCGAAAGCATCGAGGAATTCCTTCAACTCGAGGACGGTCATCTCCTCGAAGCTGCTGAGCAGCTCTTCCGTAGTCAGCTTTGCCATTTCTCTCTCATTCCTCCTCGGCCTCTGCGGCCTTGGTCTCTTCGGGCTCCTCGTCCGGCTTGGCGGCCTCGGAGGCTTCACCCGCCGGGACCGACTCGCCCGACTCCTTCTTGTCCAACAGCTGTGCGAAAACCGAGGCCGCGTCGCGGGTGAACGAGCCGAACATCCCCGCCGCCTTGAACAGCGGGGCCTTGGCCGCTCCGGCGATCCGGCCCAGGAGCACCTCCCGGGGCTCGATCTCGGCCAGCTTCGAGATCTGCTCGGAGCTGAGGATCTGCCCGGCGAGGTAGCCGGCCTTGAGCACAAAAGCCTCGTTCGACTTGGAGAAGTCGTTGAGCGCCTTCGCCGTGGCCACCGCATCGTCCTCGGCGAAGGCGAGGGCGGTGGGGCCGGCGAGGTAGTCGTCGAGACCCTCGATACCGGCGTCCCCGGCGGCCAGCTTGGCCAGGGTCATCTTGACCACCTTGTACTCGGCTCCGGCGTCGCGGAGGCTGCGTCGCAGATCCTGGACAGCCTTGACGGAGAGACCGCGGTACTCGGTGAGGAACACCGCCCGCGAGCTCTCCAGCTTCTCTCGGATGTCGGCTACAGCTTGGATTTTTTCCGGTCTTGGCATTCGCTTCTCCCAATGATCAATTGAGCCCCTCGACAGAAGACGAGGGGCTTCGAGAAGCGAACCTGCGCCGGCGGGAGATCCCTTTCAGCCTCTCGGAGGCACCTGCGGTCTTCGGCCGAGGTATTGGAGTTGCAGGCACGATGTTATCCGGGAAGCCGACGCTCCGCAATTCGGGTTACCTTTGCCCGGTGACTCGAACCGGATTCGCTCCCGCCGGCACCGCAAGCCTCTCCTATTGGGCCAACGGCGACGGACCGGCCGCCTTGTTCCTCCACGCCGGGGTCGCCGACTCCCGGATGTGGCGGGCCCAGATCGGGCTCCAAGGCTTTCACACCATCGCCTTCGACCAGCGCGGGTTTGGGAAAACGAAGTGGCTACCCGAGCCCTATGCCAACCGGACCGACGCCCTGGCCGTCCTCGACCATCTCGGGGTAGAGCAGGCGGCGGTGGTCGGGTGCTCGAATGGGGGAGAAGCCGCGATGCAACTGGCCATCGTGGCTCCGGAGAGGGTGTCAGCTCTGGTGTTGGTGGGCACGGCGGCCCGCGGCTGGGAGCCGGAGGGCGGGTGGGAGGAGGACCCGCTTTGGGAGGAGACTGTGGCCGCGTTCAAAGCCGGGGAATTCGACAAGGTCGTAGATTTCGAGGCTCACACCTGGCTCGCCGGCCCCGGTCGCTCACTGGACGACATGGATCCCGAGCTGGTCGGCCTCTTCCGGGAGATGGACCGTGGGCCACAGGAGAACGAGTCGGAGCGAGACCAGCACGTGCAGACGCTGGAGCCACCAACCAACGAGCAGCTCGACCAGATCGAGGCACCGACCCTGGTCATCGTGGGCGAGCACGACTTCCCCGACCTGATCGAGTCCGCTCATTACCTCGCCGGTCGGCTCAGCGACCGCCCGGCGGTGATTCTCGAGGACACGGCTCATCTGCCTTCCCTGGAGCGACCGGAGCGTTTCAACCAGGTTCTGACGGGATTCTTGGCATCGTGAACTAAAATTCCAGTTTTTCCCTGGACACCCTCCCGCCCGTGCGCGACACTTGAAGCCGTTGACAATTTGGGGGTCTCCGCGTAGCGGGCGGGTTACCTGACCGCCCCCGTCCGTCTCCTCGGACCCGAACAGTGAGGGCCGCGTAGCCGACGCCAAAGACCAGCCCTACCCTGGTCCACAGACGAGAAGTCGGCAGCGTGCGGACGGTGGACCTGGCAACCGATGCCCTCCAGCCCACGAGTGT
>JAHWLC010000042.1 GCA_019347585.1 Actinomycetota bacterium
TGCGCGACGTCGTCGGCGTGAGCACCGAGGTGGTCTGGCATCGCGATCATGAGCTTCCGGCGGTGGATCTCGTCGCGATCCCGGGCGGCTTTTCGTACGGCGACTACCTCCGCACCGGCGCCATCGCCGCCACGAGCCCGATCCTCGCCGCCGTTCGCCGGCACGCCGAAGCGGGGGGCTATGTGCTGGGCGTCTGCAACGGATTTCAGATCCTCTGCGAGGCCGGTCTCCTCCCCGGAGCGTTGATCGCCAACCGTGACCTCTCCTTCATCTGCCGCTTCGTCGACCTCGAGGTGGTAGACGCCGGCACCATCCTCACCAGCGGGATCGACCCGGGAACCCGGATCCGCATCCCGCTCAACTCCTACGAGGGCAACTGGGTCGATCCCAGCGGCTCGGGCCGCGTGATCATGCGCTACCTCGAGGACCCGAACGGGTCGCAGGACCGAGCCGCCGCCGTGGCCAGCGAGACGGGGAATGTGGTCGGGATCATGCCCCACCCCGAGCGAGGAAGTGACGACCTGCTCGGTTCGGCAGACGGGCTCTTGCTCCTGGAGAGCTTCCTCGGCTCTCTGGTCCGGGCATGACCACCGCCACCGAGCCGGCACACCGGCTCCTGGGGATGACCGACGAGGAGTTCGAGTCGGTGGTCGGCATCCTGGGCCGGGAGCCGCGACCGGCAGAGCTCGCGATGTACTCGGTGATGTGGTCCGAGCACTGCTCGTACAAATCCTCCCGCGGGCACCTGCGCCGATTCCCCAGCGAGGCTCCCTGGGTGGTGGTGGGGCCCGGTGAGAACGCCGGCGTGGTCGACATCGGAGACGGCTGGCTTGCGGCGCTGCGCATCGAGAGCCACAACCATCCCTCCTTCGTAGAGCCCTACCAGGGAGCGGCGACCGGGGTGGGCGGCATCCTCCGCGACGTCTTCACGATGGGGGCCCGCCCCATAGCTCTTTGGGACCAGATCCGATTCGGCCCGCTCGACGACGCGCAGAACCGGTATCTGTTCAACGGCGTCGTCTCCGGCATCGCCGGGTACGGCAACGCGGTCGGAGTCCCCACCGTGGGCGGCGAGGTCGAGTTCGACCCGTGTTACGGATCGAACCCCCTGGTCAATGTGATGTGCCTCGGCATCCTCCGCTCCGACCAGCTGGTCCTCGGCACCGCCGGCGAGCCGGGCACGGTCGCCATCCTCCTGGGACGGGCCACCGGGCGCGACGGCATAGGTGGCGCATCGGTCCTCGCCTCGGCCTCCTTCGACGAGGAGTCGGGCGAGAAGCGCCCCAGCGTCCAGGTGGGCGATCCGTTCGCTGAGAAGAAGCTGATCGAGGCCTGTCTCGAGCTCTACGAGAAGGGGCTGGTGGTGGGGGTCCAGGATCTGGGTGCGGCCGGCCTCTCCTGCGCCACCTCGGAGCCCGCGGGCAGGGCAGGCGTGGGCCTGGAAGTGAACCTCGATGCCGTACACACCCGGGAGCCGGGGATGACCGCACCCGAGCTGCTCATGTCGGAGTCCCAGGAGCGGATGATGGCCTTCGTCATGCCCGAGAAGGTGAGCGAAGTCCTGGCAGTGGCCGACAAATGGGAGGTCGAATCGGCGGTCATCGGCGAGGTGAACCGGGGAGACACCCTCACCGTGAGACACAACGGCGAGATCGTGGCCGAAGTCCCGGCAGCGTCCCTCGCCGAGGACGCCCCTGTCTACGAGCGCCCGTTCGCCCGCCCCGAGTGGCTCGACGAGGTTCAAGGGCGCGTCTTCGACGGATCCTCCCTCGACGTCGCACAGACTCTCCTCGATCTTCTCTCGGACCCCGCCATCGGGTCCTCCGCCTGGGTTCATGAGCAGTACGACCACATGCTGTTCCTCAACACGGTGGTCGGCCCCGGGTCTGACGGGACCCTGCTCCGCCTCAAGGGAACCAACAAGGCTCTGGCGGTCTCCACCGACGGCAACGGCAGGTTGTGCTACCTCGACCCCCGACGCGGGTCGGCCCGTCTCGTCTACGAAGCCGCCCTCAATGTGGCCGTGGTGGGGGCCCGGCCTCTGGCCGTGGTGGACAACCTCAACTTCGGCAATCCGGAGAAGCCGTCGGTCATGTGGCAGTTCGTGATGTCGGTGGAAGGGATCTCGGAGGCGTGCGAAGTCCTCGGGATCCCCGTGGTCGGCGGGAACGTCTCCTTCTACAACGAGAGCGACGGAAACGACATCCATCCCACGCCCGTGGTGGGCCTGCTCGGCCTGGCCGATCCCGCGCCTGTCGACCCGCCCCGTCTCAGCCGGGCGGCGGAGGGAATGGAGGTCTGGCTGATCGGGCCGGAGGCGACGCCCAACCTGGCCGGCTCGGCGGTGCAGCGGCTTGCCGGCGAGCTCGGTGGCCTCCCCACGGCACCCGACCCGGCATCGGCCAGAACCGTCATCGGACTCGCCGTCGAGATGGCACAGCACGTCCCGGTGCTCCACGACGTCTCCGACGGCGGCGTTGCCGTCGCCCTCGCCGAGATCTGCATCGCCTCGGGTATAGGCGCAACAGTCGACGTAGAGCAGCCGTTCGGTGAAGATCCGCACCGCTTCCTGGCCCTCGCCGCGCCGGGTGTGGTCTCGGCCAAAGACGGCCCGACGCGGAGGATCGGCTCGGTCGGTGGCGACAGGATCGAGATCAACGGCGCCCGGGCCCCGCTGGCGGACGCCGCCGAGGCGTGGCGGCAGGCGATCCCGCGGGCGCTGGCGGGCTGACCGGCCCTACCATCCGAGAGATGACTCGAGCCATCGGAGTGCTCACCGCCGGCGGCGACAGTCCCGGGCTCAACGCAGCCATACGCGCGGTGGGCAAATCGGCGCAGCGGGCGCACGGCATGGAGGTGATCGGCTTTCTCGACGGCTTCCTCGGGCTCGCCCGGCGGCGGTTCGTCCGGCTCCACTCCGAGGACTTGTCCGGGATCCTCACCCGGGGCGGCACCGTCCTCGGCACCAGCAGGGCAAAGGTCCACAAGATGGATCTGGGCGACGGGGAGAGCCGGGACATGCGCCAGGAGATCGCCCGGGTGGTCGAAGGCCTGGAGCTCGAAGCGGTGGTCTGCCTCGGAGGTGACGGGACCGCAAAGAACGCATACAAGCTCTCCGAGGCGGGGGTGCCGGTGCTCACCCTGCCCAAGACGATCGACAACGACGTGGCGGGGACCGACGTCACCTTCGGGTTCGACACCGCCCTCGGGATCGCCACCGACGCCATCGACCGTCTCCACTCCACCGCCCACAGCCACCATCGGATCATGGTGGTGGAGGTGATGGGTCACAAGGTCGGCTGGCTCGCTCTCGGCGCCGGGCTCGCCGCCGGAGCAGACGTCATCCTCATCCCGGAGATTCCCTACGACATCGAGAGCGTTGCCTCCTCGATCGAGGAGCGGAAGGCGGGCGGCAGCACCTTCTCCATCGTCGCGGTCGCAGAGGGGGCGATCTCACGTCAGGACGCGGGCCGGAGAGAGCGGCTCCTCGCCGAGATGAAGGAGGAGACGGGCGAGCGAAGACGCGAGGTGAAACAGAGGCTGAAGGACCTCGATCGGACCAGGGTGGGCGGGACCACCACCCTGGCCTCGCGTCTCACCGAGCTCACCGGGCTGGAGTCGCGAGTCACCATCCTCGGCCACGTGCAGCGAGGCGGGACCCCGTCGCCCGCCGACCGGCTCCTCGCCACCCAACTCGGAGCGGCTGCCACCGACTTCATCGCCGAAGGGGTGCACGGGGTTCTGGTCGCGGCCCGGGACGGCAACGCCGAGGCGATCCCCCTGAAAAAGGTGGCGGGGAAGATCAAGCACGTCCCCCTGGACCATCCCTGGGTGGCCTCCACCCGAGCCCTGGGCATCGCCCTGGGTGACTGAGCCCGGGGAGGCGGTGGGGCGCCATTCCCGCCGATGGCAGGGGCCCACCGGACGAGCCGGGAGCAGGCAGCGGGTTTGGCTGCCAGCGCCGGCCGGAAACTCGGCTCGAGGCCATAAGGTATGGGACATGGCGTCAGCCGTGACCAAACTCGTATACGTCGGAGACCCGATGTGCTCCTGGTGCTGGGGCTTCGCGCCCGAGATCGAGGCGCTCGCCGAGGACCACCCGGTCGAGGTGGTCGTGGGCGGGCTCCGGCCGGGGCCGATGGCCCAAGAGCTGGACGACCGGCTGGCCGGCTCCCTCCGCCATCACTGGGTCGAGGTCGCAGAGCGCACCGGCCAGCCCTTCGACCCGTCCTTCCTCGACCGTCGTGACGGCTGGGTGTACGACACAGAGCCCGCCGCGATCGCAGTGACCACGTTTCGCCTCCTCCACCCTGATCTCTCGCTCGACTACTTCACCGTGGTGCAACGGGCCTTCTACGCCGCAGGGCGCGACGTCACCGAGTTCCCGGTCCTCGCCGATCTTGCCTCCGACTTCGAGGTGGACCCCACCACGTTCGGCGCCTCCCTCGACACCGAAGAGGCCAAGCAGAGGGCTTGGGATGACTTCGCCCGTGCCCGGAACTGGGGCATATCCGGATTTCCCACATTGGTGGGAGAGCTGGGCGACGGTCGACTCGCCCTGCTGGCACGGGGCTGGGCCGAGGCGGAGTCGGTCCGGGCCCGGATCGCCTCACTCGACGAGGCCCTGGCGGGTTGAGGCCGCCACACATCCCCTCTCCGGACATCGCTCCCAGCGCGGTCCTCGCCCCCGGCAGCCAAATCCGCGGCCAGGTCCGCATCGGCGCCCACGTCTTCGTCCTTTTCGGGGCGGTGATACGCGCCGAGTTGGATCGCGTCGAGATCGGCAGGGAGAGCAACGTACAGGACAACGCCGTCCTCCACTGCGACGAGGGCATCCCGTGTCTGGTGGGCGAGAGGGTCACCATCGGCCACTCGGCCGTGATCCACGGATCTGTCGTGGGTGACCGGGCCCTGATCGGGATCGGGGCCAGGGCCCTGAACGGCAGCATCATCGGGGAAGGAGCCTGGCTGGCCTCCGGATCGGTGCTCGCCGAGGGCAAGGAGGTGCCGAAGTGGACCCTGGCCATGGGGGTGCCCGCCCGACCCGTCCGCGAGCTCACCGAAGACGAGATCGCCCACGCCGACGCGGGTGTGCAGCACTATCTGGAGCTGGCGGCGAGATATCGAGAGATCTTCGCCGTGGCCGCACCCTGATCGTGCAGCATCGCCCTACCATGGGAGGGTGCCCGAGGAGGCCCACAACGACAGCGTCGAAGCCCCCGGCGAGGCCTGCGGCGTCTTCGCCGCCTACTCCCCGAACCAGAGAGTGTCCCACCTCATCTACTTCGGGCTGTTCGCCCTGCAGCATCGCGGCCAGGAATCGGCGGGGATCGCCACCTCGGACGGCGAGACCGTCACCGTGTACAAGGACCTCGGGCTGGTCGCCCAGGTCTTCGACGAGCCTGCCCTCGCCGGTCTCGACGGGCACCTCGGCATCGGCCACACCAGATACTCCACCACCGGATCGAACAGCTGGGCCAACGCGCAACCGGCGCATCGCCAGGTGGGCAACACCAGTGTGGCGTTGGGGCACAACGGCAATCTGACCAACACCGCCGAGCTCGCCGGGATGCTCGGCATCTCCTCGGCGACCACGGATTCCGATCTGATGGCGGAAGGGCTGAGTCGGGCCATCGACGACGAACGCTCCGACGCCCGAGGCTTGGAGATGGCGATCACGAAAGTCGCCCCCACCTGGAAGGGCGCATTCTCCGTGGTGATCATGGACCAGGGCCGCATCGTCGGTCTTCGCGATCCGCAGGGATTCCGACCGCTCTGCCTCGGCTCCATCCCCGGCGGCGGTTGGGCCCTGTCCTCCGAGTCGGCGGCGCTCGACCTGGTCGGGGCCAGGTTCGTACGCGAAGTCGCCCCCGGTGAGATGGTGGTCATCGACGCCAACGGGATACGGAGCCACTACCCGTTCCCCAGCACCCAGCCCGGCCTGTGCCTGTTCGAGTTCGTGTACTTCGCCCGACCCGACAGCCGCATGTACGGGATGGGGATCCATGCAGCTCGCCGGAAGATGGGCCAGATCCTCTCCGAGGAGCATCCTGCCGAGGCCGACGTGGTGGTCCCCGTGCCCGAGTCCGGTATCCCGGCAGCCCAGGGCTTCGCCACCGCGAGCGGGATTCCTTACGCCGACGGGCTGGTCAAGAACCGCTATGTGGGCCGCACCTTCATCGAGCCCACCCAGGGCCTGCGCGATCAGGGGATTCGTCTCAAGCTCAACCCGATCCCGGAGAACCTCTCGGGGCGACGGGTGGTACTGGTCGACGACTCCATCGTCCGGGGGTCGACCACCCGCCAGCTGGTGGCCATGTTGCGCCAGGTCGGGGCGGTAGAGGTCCACCTCCGGGTGTCTTCGCCGCCGTACCGCTGGCCCTGTTTCTACGGAATGGACACCTCTGATCGCTCCACGCTCATCGCCGCTCATCTCGAAGTCGATGAGATCCGGGAGCATCTCGGCGCCGACTCACTGGGCTATCTCTCCCTCGAAGGCCTCCTCGAGGCCACCGGAGTGGCAGACGCCGGGTTCTGCACGGCGTGCCTGTCCGGCGATTACCCCACCGACATCCCCGAGATCTCCGACAAGTTCCAGCTCGAACGGTCCTGAGATGACCTCCTACCGGGACGCGGGGGTCGACCTCGGGGCCGCCGAGCGCCACGTGGAGAGCATCGCCGCGTCTGTGACCGGATCGTGGGGTGAGGGTGTGATCGGGGGCTTCGGTGGCTTTGCCGCCGGTGTCGGGATCCCGGCGGGATACGAGCAACCGGTATTGATGATGTCCGCCGACGGTGTCGGCACCAAGCTGGAGCTGGCCCGACGATCCGGGCATTGGAGAGATGTGGGCAGCGACCTGGTGGCCATGTGCGCCGACGACCTGGCCGCCGTCGGGGCCCGGCCCCTCGGGATGGTCGACTACCTGGCGGTCGGGTCTCTCCAGCCGGAGCGCGATGCGGTCATCGTTGCCTCGATCTCGTCGGCCTGCCGCGCCGCGGGTTTCCCCCTTCTCGGGGGCGAGACCGCCGAGCACCCCGGGGTGATGGCCGCCGACGCCGTTGATCTCGCCGGCGCGGCCATGGGAGTCGTGGAGAAAGATCGCCAGTTGGGCCCGCACCGGGTGGCGGCCGGTGACGTCATCATCGGGCTCCGCTCCGCCAACCTCAGGTCCAACGGCTTCTCGCTGGTGAGGTCGGTGATGGGGGATTCGGCGCTGGAACACGTCGAGGAGCTCCTGGAGCCCTCGGTCGTGTACACCCCGGCGGTGCTGTCGGCGGTGGCCACCGGATGGGTCCATTCCGCCGCCCACGTCACCGGAGGGGGCATCGCCTCCAACCTGGAAAGGGCCATCGGCCCCGAGCGTTCGGTGACCATCGACAAGGGGAGCTGGGCGCCGCCGGAAGTCTTCGGTCTCGTCGCCCGTCATGGCGTCCCCGAGGACGAGATGTACCGCGTCTTCAACATGGGCATCGGTTTCTGCCTGGTCGTCGAAGCGGACGGGGTGGGTGCGGTGATGTCAACCCTCGGCGACCACGAGCCGATGACCCTCGGAGAGGTAGTCGACGGAAGAGGAGTGGAGCTGGTTTGAGCTTCGCCGGAGCGACCAGCGTCGTCCCCGGCCGCAACGGGACGCTGGCAGGCCGAATCCATCCCGGGTGGGACATCTTCGGCATCACCAACGGCGGTTACCTGATGGCGATCGCCGCCAGGGCGATGGCGGAGCATGCCAGGGGCCGGGACCTGATCTCGATCAACGCCCATTTCACCAGCCCCGGCTCCCCGGGCCCGGTGGAAGTGGTGGTGGAGCCCATCAAGAGCGGGGGCTCGTTCACGACTGTTTCGGCGGTCGTACGTGGAGAGCGCCCCCTGATTGCGGCCACCGCGTCCTTCGCCGAGCCCGAGCGCCCCGTGCCGGAAACGCTGATCATCCACGCCTCGGCCCCCGATCTCCCCCCTCCAGAGGATTGCGTGCGGGCGGTTCCCTCCTCGGCGGGGCCCCTCCCCCCGCCCTTCATGGACAAGGTGAGGGTGATGATCCACCCCGACGACGCCACAGCCTTGCG
>JAHWLC010000043.1 GCA_019347585.1 Actinomycetota bacterium
AGCTCCTGTCCCCGGAGCGGACGGTGGACCCCCATGCCCAGCATCTCTTCCAACTCCAGGAGGAGATGCGCCTCGCCTACACCGCGATGACCCGAGCCCGGCGCCGCGTGGTGTGGACCGCCACCGACGCAGGAGTGGACCAGGGCGAGCACCGCCCCTCCCGCTTCCTGCTCGCCGCCTCCGACCACCGCGAGAGGCCGGGAGCACCGTCCGACGAGGAACGGGAGCCGGTCACCGTCAGCGAAGCCGAGATCTGGCTGCGCCGCGCCCTGGTCGATCCGGGAGCACCCGCCGCCCGCCGGCTGGCCGCGGCGAGGCTCCTGGCAGACCCGCCCCGGCCCTGGTGGGAGCCGGCGCGTTTCGCCGGAGTGGCGGCGCCCGGGCCCGACACCCCGATCCTCGGCGACATCATCAAGCTGTCGCCCAGCCAGGCCGACGCCTACAAGACCTGCCCTCGCCTCTATGCCCTGGAGCGAAGACTGCGCCTGGGCGACGCATCCTCTCCGTATGCCCTGTTCGGGTCGCTCATCCACCAGGTGCTCGAGCGGGCGGAGCGGGAGGTGATCGGGACGGGGGCGAAGCACGCCAGCCTCGAGTCGGCCCTGGGCCATCTCAGGAAGGTCTGGGCGGAAGGCGCCGACTTCGGGAGTGACGAGCTCGATGGGGCGTGGCTGGGCAAGGCCGAGGAAGCCATCGTCAAGCTCTACGAGCGGTGGCCGGGCAAGGGCCTGCCCGTCGCCGTCGAGGAGACCGTGCAGGCTGCCATCGACGGGACCACCTGGCGGGGTCGCGTCGACCGGGTCGAGGAGACCGAACGGGGGCTCACCGTCGTCGACTACAAGACCAGCACTAGGGCGCCTACCTTCGAGGATGCCGCCGAGTCGATGCAGCTCGCCTTCTACGCCACCGCCCTCGGTGGGGAGAAGCCGGTGACCGCCTCGGAGATGTGGTTCCCCAGGGTGAAGACGAAATCGGTGAGCACCCGCCACCTGGACATGGATCGGCTCGACGAGGTGAGAGCGCAGATGTCACAGGTCACCGCGTCGATCCGCGCCGAGGACTGGGAGCCGACGCCGGGCTCGCATTGCTCTCGCTGCCAGTTTCGCGGGTCGTGCCCGGCCTGGCCCGAGGGTCGGGGGGCGTTCCTGGCATGAGCACCCTCGCCCCCTCCCCCGAGCAGCAGGAGATCCTCGATCTCGGTCTCCGCCCGATCCGGGTGCGAGCCGGGGCCGGCACCGGGAAGACGACCACCGTGGCGATGGTGATCGCCAACCTGGTGGCCACCCACGGCATCGAGCCCGAGCAGATGCTGGGCATCACCTTCACCAACAAGGCGGCCGCGGAGCTGGCCCACCGCGTCTCGGAGTTCATGCCTGGCGTCATCGACCCCAGCCGTCAGGCCGAGATCCACACCTACCACGGCTTCGCCGCCCAGATCCTCTCGGAGTTCGGCGCCTTGGCCGGGTTGGACCACCAGACCAGGGTGATCACCCCCACCTTCGCCAGACAGCTGATGAGCGACACCTTCCACAGCCGCTCCTACCAACACCTGGACATCACCCACACCGGCGATCTCGACAAGACCCGGCGGCTGGGCGACCGGCTCGGCGACCATCTCCTCGGCCCCGAGGACCTCGTGGCGGCCGCTCCCGCCGAGATCGACGAGACATGGGCGAAGCGTCTGGAGATGGCGGAGACCCTGGCCGTCTTCGCCGCCGACAAGAGGAGGCTCCGCGTCGTCGACTACTCCGACCTGGTGACCCTTTCCACCCTCCTGGTCCGGAAGCACCCGGAGCTCGCCGCCGCCATCAGGGACCGCTACCGGGTAGTGGTCCTCGACGAGTACCAGGACACCAACCCGGCGCAGCGTGTCCTGCTCCACGCCATCTTCGATGGTGGTTTCCCGGTGATCGCCGTCGGCGACGAGGACCAGACCATCTACGAGTGGAGAGGCGCGTCGGCGGAGAACTTCGCCCTCTTCCCGATGCACTTCGCCGACCACGACGGGACTCCCGCCGAGGAGAGGGGGCTGCGACTCAACCGCCGATCCGCTCAGGGGATACTGGACATCGCCAACCAGGTGCGGAAGGTGGCGAACCCCGAGGCTGACGAGCTGACGGCTGTCGACCCCGCGGCCACGGCCGAGGTCCGCACCTATTGGGCCGGAGACGCCCTGGAAGAGGCCGACTGGGTCGCGCGGCGCTTCGAGGCGCTCCACGAGGCCGGCTCGAAGTGGTCCGATATGGCGGTCCTCTTCCGGAAGAACAAGGACTTCGCCGTGGTGGTCGACGCCATGGCCCGTCACGAGATCCCGGTGGAGGTGGCCAACATCGGAGGCCTGCTCTCCGTTCCCGAGGTGGCCGAGCTGAGGGCCTGGCTGTCGATCCTCGACAGCCCCGAGGACTCCCCTGCCCTCGTCCAGATCCTGCTGGGAAGCAGGTTCCGCCTCGGCTTGGCCGATCTCGCCCCTCTCACCAGATGGCTCTCCGGCTTCGAGCCGGAGCCCGAGGACTCCGACGACCCCACCCCGGTGACCCTCATCGAGGCGATCGAGCTCGCAGACGAGGTGGAAGGGCTGAGACCGGAGGCGAGGGAGGCTCTCGGCCGCTTCCTCGAGATCTACCGGGAGGCCCTGGTGGAGGGTCAGGGTCTCACCCTGGTGGAGACGCTCCGGCTCATCCTGGACCGCACCCGGGCCTGGCATGACATCGAGGCGTTGCCTCCCGTGCCCAGGCTCACGGCGCGGCTCAACGTCTACCGGCTGCTCGACGTGGCGGAGGACTGGAGCCCTCTCTCCGGGCGTCCCTCCGTCCGAGCGTTCCTCGAGTATCTCGATCTCATGGAGGAGGAGCCCGCCGAGGAGCTCGACTCGGCCCGTCTCTCCGGCGAGGACGCCGTCACCCTGGTCACGGTGCACCGGGCCAAGGGCCTGGAGTGGGAGACGGTGGCATTGCCCGCCCTGGCCAGGAACAATTTCCCTTCGAGCTCGAGCCAGTTCGAGGACCCCGTCAGGTTTCCCGAGCACGTCCCCGTCCACCTTCGCATCGACGAGGTCCTTGCCAACCTGCCCGCCGATGAAGACGAGCGGATGGAGTTCCTCCGACAGCGTCACCACGCCCAGGAGTGGAGGGTGGCGTACGTCGCGGTCACGAGGGCGAAGAAGCGCCTCCTCGCCTCCGGGGCATACTGGTACGGGCTGCCCGAGCCCCGGAGCACGCCGGCCGAGCACTCTCCCCTGTTCGAGATGATCGCCGACAGCCCGGTGAGCGTCAGCGACGGCCACGCCGAACACAAACCCCGCCCCGAGTTGCTCCGCAGCCCGACGCGGCAATCCGACCCCGACCCCCTGTTCCCGGCCGGGTGGGAGCGAGCAGTGAGAGACGCCATGGAAGATGCTGAGAGCATCGGCTCGCTGGCCGCCGAGCTCGGGCTGGAAAGGCCCTACCGGGAGACGCTCGAGGACATCACCGATCGTCTCTTCGCCATCGACGACATCGAGGCCGCCCCCGTGCGACGGGACGACTCGGTTTCGGTGACCGGTCTCGTCACCTACGCCCAGTGCCCCAAGCGCTTCTACTGGACTGCGGTGGATCCGCTTCCCCGGAGGCACAACCCGGCGGCGCGCCGCGGCACCGAGATCCACCGTCGCATCGAGCTCCACCAGAGAGGGCAGCCCGCGCTCGAGCCGATCGCCGAGGCCGTCTACGACCGGGCGGCCGACGAAGAGGACTCCGCGCCGGAGGGCATGCCGGAGGGCGGTTTCGCCGCATACCTCGACTCGCGTTTCGCCGAGAGGAGGGCTGCCCTCGTCGAGGCGCCCTTCTCCATCGAGCTCGACACCGGGCTGCGGGTGAGGGGGCGCATCGACGCCATCTATGCCGATGACGGTGTCTGGGAGGTGGTCGACTTCAAAAGCGGCCGTCCCGGTGACGATCCCTCGCGGATCGTCCAGCTCCAGGCCTATGCCGTGGCAGCCGATCAGGTCGATTTCGGGCTCGAACCCCCGGAGCGCCTCGAGGTCAGCTTCGCCCACCTCGGCGGGGGCCTCGAGGTGCGCAGCCACCTCGCCGACGAGACCTGGCTCGAAGAAGCCCGCCGCTCCCTCGGCGAGCTGGCGCAGGGCATCGAGTCCGGGAGTTGGGAACCCACCCCCGGCGAGTGGTGCCACGGCTGCGACTTCGTCCGATTCTGCGGTCCGGGACAGGCGGAGGTCGGGGGGTGACCACCATTGCCGCCATCGTCGCCGGCTACCTGATCGGATCGCTCCCCACTGCCGACTGGCTGGGGCGGTTGGCAGGGGTCAGCCTGCGGCACGCCGGCTCCGGGAATCCCGGCGCCAACAACGCGTTGCGTCTTGGCGGCCCCGGTCTCGCCGCCGCGGTACTGCTGGTGGAGATGACCAAGGGAATCGCCGCGGTCCTGGCGGGAGACGCCCTGGCCGCCGAGATTGGCGCGGTCGTCGCCGGGCTCGGTGCCGTGGCCGGAAACGTCTACAACGTCTGGTACCGCGGCCATGGGGGCAAAGGACTCGGGATCACCGCCGGCGTCCTCCTGGCGGCGTGGCCCACCGCATTGCTCCCCTCACTGCTCCTCATCGCCGTCGTCGCCCTGGTCACCAGGTCGTCGGGACTGGCGGCCCTGAGCGCCGTCGCCGGGCTGCTCGTCATGTCCCTGCTCTGGTATTGGCGCGACTGGCCCACTGCCTGGGGAGTGGGCAACGGGGCATTGCTCGTCGCCCTGGCCGCCGGTGTGGGCGCCCTGATGTTCAATCGCCACTGGCGGGACTCCCCGCTCAGCGGATCGCCCCCTCCCCGGCTTCGAGGACCAGGGTCACCGGCCCGTCGTTGACCAGTTCCACCTCCATCCTCGCCCCGAACGCCCCTTCCGAGACGGGCACTCCCCGCTCCCGCAAGGCCCGGGCCAGGGAAGCGATCAGCGGCTCTGCCTTCTCGGGGGGGCGGCCGCCGTGAACGACGGGCGCCGGCCCTTGCGGACCTCGCCCAGCAAGGTGAACTGGCTGACCAGGAGGATCTCGCCTCCGACCTCCGAGATACCCAGGTTCATCCGCCCCTCCTGATCGGGAAACACCCGGAGACTCGCCAGCTTGGCCGCGACCGCCTCGACCTCGGCTTCGCCATCGTCCCCGGCGATGCCGACCAGCAGGCAGAGGCCGGGGCCGATCGAAGCCACCGCCGATCCCCCCGCCCGGACCGAAGCCGAGGAGACCCGCTGGACCACAATGCGCACGAGGCGTTTCTAGCGAACCCAGGGTTCTAGAGCCCGGTTACCGACGTCTAGAACCCTGGGTTCGCCGATTTTGGCAGCCAAATAGAGTGCGCTCGTGCCCCCACCCTCCCCTGCCGAGCTGTTCCTCGACGGGCCGCCGGGAGCCGAGGTCGCCTATCTCCTCGATGCCGCCACCAACCGGGAGCAGCGCATGCTCGAGAACTGGCTGGCCCGGGAGCGGCCGGGGGCGCAGACACTCCGCATCGCCTCATCGCGACGCCGGGTCTCCGGAGAGGACGATCGACTGCTGGAGTGGCTCGAGCAGGGTGACGACCCATACCTGATCCCGACCCGCGTCGTCTGGATGGCGCCGGAGCGAAAAGGGCGCCGCTCCGTCGGCTGGCCCGATGCCCTCAAGCCGGGGGACCCTCGCGATCCGAAGGGCCTTCTCGCCTGGTGGACCGGGATGTTCCACCGCGACCGGATCCGACTGATCGCCGCGGCCGGCGCCTATGCCAGCGAGCTGAAGGGGGACTATCGGGCCTCGGAGGAGGTCGACGGTGTGGCGGCGTACATCACCCGGCGGGCATGGCGCGTGCTCGACCAGGCGGAGCGGCGGCTGCGGGGCAACCGCTACAAGATCCCTCGCTTCGTCCCTGAGGCCATCCTCTCCCGTCGCGACTTCGTCGATGCCGTCCACCGTCACGCCAACGAGACCGGCACGAGCCGGGAAGAGGCACTGGAGACAGCCGAAGGACACCTTCGCGAGATCGCCGCCACCCACAGCCCCTATGTGATCGACCTGGTCGCCAACGCCATCCACGCCCTCTACCGCCAGGGATACCGGGAGATCATGTACGACCCCCAGCGGGTCCGGGAGATCGCCGAGCTGGGGAGCAGGCACCCGATCGTCTTCCTCCCCTCCCACCGGTCCAATCTCGACCGGCTCGCCCTCCAGTTCATGCTGTGGGAGAACGACCTCCCACCCAACCACACCGCGGGTGGGGTCAATGTCGACTTCTTCCCGGTGGGCCCGCTGGTGAGACGGACGGGCGTCTTCTTCATCCGGAGATCCTTCCGGGACGACGAGCTCTACAAGCTCGTGCTTCGCGCCTACATCGACTATCTGGTGGAGAAGCGCTTCCCCCTGGAGTGGTACATGGAGGGCGGGCGCTCCCGAACCGGCAAGCTGCTCCCGCCAAGATTGGGGCTGCTCAGTTACGTGGTGGGCTCGCTGCGCCGGGGAAAGGCCGAGGAGATCAAGCTGATCCCGGTTTCGATCACCTATGACCACATCCAGGACCTCCCCGGCTACGCCAGGGAGGCCCAAGGCAGGGGCAAGGAGAGAGAGTCCATCCCCTGGCTGCTCAAGGCGGTGCGCTCGCTGCGGCGCCGGTACGGCAACATCCACATCGCGTTTGGAGAGCCGGTATCGGTCGCGGCGACGCTGGACACCGTCGGTGCCGGAGACGAAGGCTCGATGGGGCTACAAAAGCTGGGTTTCGAGGTGATGCATCGCATCGCGAGGGTCACTCCGGTCACCCCTACCGCCCTCCTCGCAATCGTCATCCTCGCCTCCGAAAGGGAAGCCCGTACGGCGGAGGAATTGGCGCAAGGGTGCCGGCGCCTCCTCGACTACATCGTGGAGCGGGGCGTTCCCATCACCGCGGAGGCCGATCTCTCCGAACCTGACCTGGTGGCCGCCCACCTCCATCGACTCGCCGAGCACGACAATGTCTCCGGCCGCGAGGAGGCGGGGCACCGGGTGTTCTGGCTCGACGACGAGCAGAGGCTGCGGCTCTCCTACTACCGGAACATGGTGGCTCATTTCTTCGTGGTGCGGGGCCTGGCCGAGATGGCATTGAGGGCGCGGCGCGAGGCCCGGGGCGACGAGCCTGATGCCGTGATCGAGAAAACGCTCGAGCTGCGGGACCTCCTCAAGTTCGAGTTCTTCTTCCCGGAGAGAGCCGAGTTCATCGAGGAGGTCGACGCGGAGATCTCGCTCGAGGCCCCCGGGTGGAGGGAGCGGCTCGAGGAGGAGGATGCCTCCGAGGTGCTCGCCAACATCAGACCTGCAATGGCCCATTGGGTGGTGCTCCCCATCCTCGACGCCTACGCGGTGGTGGCCGACGAGCTCGTCGCGTGGAAAGGGGAATTCGAGGAGAAGCGGTTCCTCAAGCGCTGCCTGGCGAGGGCCCGCGTGTACCGAATCGAGGAGGAGATCCACGGAGAGAGCGTCAGCCGGCCGCTCTTCGTCTCCGCCCTTGCCCTGGCCCGCAACCGTGGAATGATCGACGGATCGCCGGAGGTGGAGGCCAGGAGAGAGGCCTTCGCCGCCGAGGTGGCGCGGGCCAGGGAGCTGGCCGCCGACTAACCCTCTTCCTCGAACGGCCGGGGGCCGAAGCGGCGCCGCGCCTCGGCGATCATCTCCTCAGAGCTCATCGGGGGCGGTGGCTTGAGGATTGCTTCCTCCAGATCGGGCACTTCGAATTCCTGATCCGGCGCCTCCGCCCTCGTCGGAGCGACGCGGTCTCCGAGATACTCGTTTCTCCGGGCCACCGGCCGCTCCTTGGCAGGTGGGGGCGCCCGCTCGGGCTCGATCGAGGCGGGCTCCGTGCCGGCGCCGCCCTCGTGGTCGGGGGTGCCCCGGTTGCCGAGAGCGGTCAGGGCCTTGCCCGCCACGTAGATCACGATCCCGGGGAGGAAGGGCACGCCGACACCGCGAGGGGCGACCAGGACCGTGAGCAGAGCGGCGAGCATCCACAACCCC
>JAHWLC010000044.1 GCA_019347585.1 Actinomycetota bacterium
ATCGAGAAGGCTCTGGCCGGCGGAGCGGGGTCGATCGTCTTGTGCAACCCTTGGAACCCAACGGGCCGGAGCTTCTCGGGGGAGGAGATCGAGGACGTGCTCGAGATCGCCCGGGCCCGTGAGGTGAGAGTGATCACCGATGAAGTCCATGCTCCCCTGACACTGGCCGGCGCCAGCCATACCGTGGCTGCCATGTTCGACCCGGAGATGGTCGTCACCGTCACCTCGGCGTCCAAGGCTTGGAACCTCCCCGGGCTGAAATGCGCCCACGTCGTGCTGACCAACGATGAGGATCGCGACATATGGGAGCAGTACTTCACCCCGGACAAGGTGGGCGTGGGCACATTCGGGCTCATCGCCAACGCCGCAGCCTATGCGGAGAGCCGGGAGTGGCTGGACGAAGTGCTTTTCCGCCTCGAGGCCAATCGTCACCTCCTGGGCCAGTTGGTATCGGAACTGCCGGAGGTCGGCCATGTGCCCCCCGAGGCGACCTATCTCGCCTGGCTCGACTTCAGCGCTCACGCCCTGGACGATCCCGCCCAATTCCTGCTGGAGAAGGGCCGCGTCGCCCTGACCGCGGGGGCCCCCTTCGGCCAAGGTGGCGAGGGACACGCCCGTCTCAACTTCGCCACACCCGCTCCCGTCCTCAGCGAGATCGTGGAGCGGATCGGCGAAGCGCTGAGGAGCTAGTCGTCAGGCAGGGCTGACGAACTCTTCGGGGTTCTTCTTGCCCTTTTTCTGGCTGGCGATGTCCTCCGAGGCGCTCCCCTTCTCCGTGGTCATGTCCTGGAGCTCGGCGAGCCGGGAGCGGAGCTCGATCTCTTCGTCGTGGAGGTCGGTCCTGGTCTCCAGATCGTCTGTAGACGAGTGCTTGCGTTGCTTTTCGATCTCCCTCAGCCTCGAGCGTATCTTGACGATCTCCATCGAGATGCTGCCTACGTCCATGTCTGTCTCCTGTTGAAGCGACAGGCCTGGCGGCCGGAGGTGTCTTACCCGCCCCCCGATGGAGCCAAACCCGGGTGTGACGGCCAAACTGGCGGTCATGACACTGGTGGCAGCACTGCGCGACCTGGCGGGGCAGCTCGCAGCGCGGGCCGGGAAGGCGCCGTCGGAGGAGCGGGCCGACGGTGCTCGGCGTCTCCGTGCCCATATCGATGAGTTGCTGCTGCCCCGCGCGGTCGATCTCGACTCGCCGCTGGTGGTGGTCCTCCTCGGGTCGACCGGCAGCGGCAAGTCCAGCCTGATCAATGCCATCGCCGCCCAACGGATCAGCCCCTCAGGAGTTCTCCGCCCCACCACGAGGGTGGCCACCGCCTTGGTCCACCCCGACGACTCCGCCCGCGACCTGCTCCCCGGTCTCCGCGCCGAGGGCAAGGTCGAGCTGCGGGTCTCGGAGCGGGGCCAGGACGGGCTGGTGGTGATCGACTCGCCCGACTTCGACAGCGTCGAAGCCGACAACCGGGCCATGGCGCGCCGTCTGCTCGAGAGCGCAGACCTGATCGTCTTCGTCACCACCGCCACCCGCTACGCCGACGAGGTGCCCTGGAACGTCCTGGGCCGTGCCCGGGAGCGGGGAGTGCCGATGCTCACGGTGATCAACCGGCTGCCCCTCGACAGGGAGGATCGGGAAGCGGTGGTAGCCGATTATCGGCGTCTCCTGGCGCAGGGAGGCTTGGAGGCCGCCGGTGTGTTCGGGTCGCTGAAGGTCGTCGAGGTGGTCGAGGGAGCGGTCGACGAGACCTTTGACGGGCTCGACCGCGAAGCCGTGGCCGCGCTGCTGGGCGCCTTCGACCGTCTCCGGGAGAACGCCGAGGAGCGCCGCGACCTGGCCCGCCGGAGTCTCCACGCTGCCCTCTCCGGTCTTCCCGAAGCGGTGGGCCCTCTCGCCGACGAGATGGAGGAGGAGGCCGCAGAGGCAGAGGCGCTGCTGGAGCATGCCCGGGACCGGTACCAGGCACAGCAGGCGAAGGTGCTCCGTCACATCGAGCGGGGCACCTTCCTTCGCTCCGAGGTCCTCAAGCAATGGCAGGAGTTCGTCGGGACCAACCAGGTGGTGAAGCTGGTCTCGGAAGGGATCGGTAAGGTGGCGGCCACCATCCGCTCCCTGTTCGACCCGGGACCGCCCGCCCCGGCCACCGAGGTGAGAGCGGCAGCGTTCGAGGACCTGGTGGCCTTGGTGGTGTCTCATGCCGATACCGCCGCGGCGGCCACCGCGGCCCATTGGTCCCAGCGCCCCTACGGAGAGCAAGCCATGGCCGGCGATCCCTCGCTGTGGGGAGCCATGCCAGGTCTCGGCGAGCAGGTCGAGGCCGACCTCGAGCGCTGGGCAGCCTCCATCTCCCGTGAGGTGCGGACTCTCGGAGAGCAGCGAAGGGGATGGGCCAAGGCGGCCAGCATCGGGGTCAACGCTGTGGGGACCAGCGCAATCCTCGCCGTCTTTGCCAGCACCGGTGGCCTCACCGGGGCCGAGGCGGGGATCGCCGCCGTGACCGCCATGGTCAACCAGGCACTGCTCGAGGCCCTCTTCGGCGAGGCGAACGTGGCCGACATGATCGACAGGGCCCGCAACCGTCTCGACGGACTCATCGGCGACATCCTGGCGCGGGACCGCTCCCGATTCGAAAAGGTGCTCGGAGCCGCCCCGGAATCGGCCGACCGCGCCGATGCGATCCGAGCCCTCGCCCGCCAAGCCGCGGAGTCCGGATCGTGAACCTCGACGGCATCCTCGGCGCCCTGGCCGAGGCCGCCGCCCAAGGGCGGGTCCTCGGTCTCGATGCGGCCACGGATCGGGCCGAGGCCGTGCTCGAGTCTGCGGAGCGAAGGCAGGGATTCCTCGGCCAGACCTACGTGCTGGCCCTCCTGGGAGGGACCGGAGTAGGGAAATCCTCGCTGCTCAACACCCTGGCGGGGGAACCGGTCAGCCCAACTTCGGTGATCCGCCCCACCACCGACCGGCCCCTCGCCTGGGTGGCCTCGTCGCGTCGGGACGAGATCGAACCTTTGCTGGAATGGCTCGGTGTGCGCGAGGTGCGGACCCATGCCGACACCGGTCTGGAGTCGGTGGCGATCCTGGACATGCCCGACTTCGACAGCGTGGCCGTCGAGCATCGCCGGACCGTGGACCGGCTCCTGCCCAAGCTCGACGCCGTCCTCTGGGTCCTCGACCCGGAGAAGTACGACGACGAGCGGCTTCACTCCTATCTACGGGAATTGGGGACGCGCACCGGGCGGCTTCGCTTCGCCCTCAACAAGGTGGATCGGCTCCAACCCGCAGAGGAGGACGCCGTGGTCGACGACCTGGTGCGCCGGCTGACCGACGATGGCATCGCGTCAGCCATCATCTATCCGGTCTCGGCGGCCACCGGCGCGGGGACCTCGGCTCTGCGCGAGTCCCTCGAGGCGGAAGCAGACGCCAAGGAGCTCGTGATGGCGAAGCTTGCCAATGACGCCCTCGCCTCTCTCGACCGCATCGCCGAGGAGGCCGGGGTCGCCCACGGCTACCGCCCCCTCATCGAGTCCGAAGAGAGGCAGGAGCACGTAGCCCGCTCGGTGGAGGCCGCCCTCGACATCGTCGACCCCTCCGGTGTCGGGCGGCAGCTCCGCACCTCCCTGTTGTCCAAGGCGAGTATCAGGGCCGGCTCGATCTTCAGCCGGCTGGTTTGGCTGATCCGCTTCCTCACCGGTCATCGGCGGAGACATGCCGACCCGTTGCGCTATCTGCTCACCTGGCGGAACAGGGGGGCAGTGGGTCGTGTGGTCAATCCGATGAGGAAGGCACTGCTCGACGCCATCAGGGCGCTGCCACCGCCGGCGCGGGCGGCGATCGGCGCCGGCTCCGGAGGAGAGGGGCTCGAATCCGACATCGAGGAGGCACTCGATCGTGCCGCCGACCGTTCCGCGGAGACGATCTCCGACAGGCCATCATGGGTGTGGAGCAGCCTGGCGGTGTTCCAGGCCATTGCCACGGGCGGCTTCATCTTCGCCATCGCCTGGTACGTGACCCTCCTCCTCGGGCCCGGCGACCTGGCGGTGGGGACGATCGACGTTCCCTACCTGGGGCCGGTGCCCCTCCCCCTGGCCCTTCTGACGCTTTCGCTCCTCGCCAGCCTGGTGGTCGCCGGATTGGCCAGGCTGCATGCGTCCTGGCGCGGCGCGAGAGAGGCGAGGAGGCTGAGGGCGCGGATCCGGGAGACGGTCACCGACGCGGTGGAGCGGGCCGGGTTCGAACGGCTCGACCAGGTGGAGGAGGCGCGCCGCTCCCTGGCCCGGCTCAGGGAGGAGGCCGCCGCCCGCTGATGGCGCCGTGAGACATCGTCCCGTCGTGGTCGCTTCAGACGGTCGCCCGCTCCCGTAGCCGATGACGGGAGACGGCCCACACTCCGCCGGCGGCCGCCGTCATGACCAGCGCCCCCACCACGGAGAGGCGGGCGAACTGGGTGGCCCCGAGGGCGAGGCCGCCGAGGAGGGGACCGAGGACCCTGCCCACGGCCATCATCGCCTGGGCGTCCCCGATCCTCTCGCTCGGGGTGAGCGACTTCTCGGCAAGGAGGGTGAACACGGCGGGGATGGCCATCCAGAAGGCATAACCCCAGGCTGCCATGGCGAAGAAGAAGACCCACGAGGAGGGGATGGTCCCGATCACCAGGGCGGATAGGGCGGTCACGCCCATCCAGTGGCCGATATAGCGGGGCGAGGGCGTGGCCCTGGTGGCGGCGACCCCGGTGAGGGCGTTGATGCTCAGCCCCAGTGAGATGGCCAGGGGGCTCAGGCCATGGACAGCGATGCCGATCGCCGCCGAGAAGATGAAGACGGCGGAGCCGCCCATGGTCGTCAGCAGCAGCGCCACCAGGAGCAGGCGGTTCGAGCGCGAGGGGCTCACCCTGCGGCCGATCCGTGGCAGGTCGCCAAAGTCGATGGGGAGCCAGAAGGCGGCGATGGCGACGACTCCCAGGACGACGAAGACCAGCCGATACCCCCCCACACCGATCAGCCAGCCCCATAGAGGTGAGGCCACCGCGGCGGTGACTGGAGCCACCGCGGCCATTTCGAAGATGCCGGTGCGGAATCTGGTCGCCTCCGCCCAGGCGATCCAGGTGAGGAGGCCGAGACCGAGGCCGGAGACCACTCGGGTGGCTACCAGGAGGGCGAAATCGCTGGTCAGGGCGGAGGCGAACGCTGCCGCAGCCACCAGAGCGAGGCCGAGGAAGTGGAACCTGCGCTGCGGTCTGAAGAGCCGGCCGGCCAGGAACGCGGCCAGGGCGAAACTGGCCACCTGACCGGTGCTGAGCAACCCGGTGACCCCGATGGGAACGCCGAGACGGGTGGAGACGTCGGGGAGGAGGAAGGGGGTGGCGGCGAAGGTGCCGGCGACGACAGCCGCTCCGCCCAACAGGCCGGGGGAGGCGTGGGGCCGGACGGCCTGAACCAATCTGGTGGGGAGGGTCATGGCTACTCGAGTATGGCTGCTGGTCTGGCTTGTGCTCGGGACCGATTTTGCGGGATCGGCGACTCCCTACCCTGTGCGGGGATGTATCGAACAGGTGGCATCGTCGCCCTCCTCATCGGGATGGGCCTGGGATTTCTGTGGGCTTTTTTGCCGTTCTCTCAGCAACTTTCCTATCGAGTCTCCTTCGACGACGGCCAACCCGATTGGACCAGGGTCGAGATCGAGTGCCCCGACCCGTGGTCGGTGCTGGTCGAGGGGGAGCGCCCCCCAAGAGGCGAGTACGCCACGGCCGGTGACGAGTGTGTCAAGCCGGCGCGGACGCTGATGGCCGGCGCAGTGGTGGCCACTCTCGCCGGCATCACGCTCGGCGCATACGGCATACGGCGGGGGCCTCAGCCCAAGCCGGAGCCAATCGAGCCGCTCTCCGAGATCATCGCCCGGCGATCGGGACAGCGCGGCGTCTAGACCACCTGGTCCTCAAAGGGTTGCCAGCACGGCGTTGGGGAGGGTGTGGCCGTAGGCCTCGTGGAGCACCACCTTGTGCTCCAGCGCTTCGATGACCGCCGAGGCGAAGTCGGCTTCGGAGAGCTCCCCCGCGCTGCCGAGACCCCCCGGGCTGAACACGTTCACCTCCATCAGCTTGTCCCCCACGATGTCCAGCCCGACCAGGAACATCCCGTCCCTCACCAGCTTGGGCTTGACCATCTCCACGAGATGGAGCATCTCGTCGGTGATCTTCACCGCCTTGGCCTCACCCCCGGCGTACATGTTGGAGCGGACGTCGTCCTCCTCGTTGACCCGGCGGAAGGCGGCGTACTGGTCACCGATCTTCAGCGGCGCCCCGTTCATGACGAACATCCGGACATCGCCGCTCTCGACGGCCTGCAAGTACTCCTGAGCCACCACATAGCCGTCACGGACGATGGTCTCGATGATCTGATTGACGTTCTGCTTGCCACCTTTGTCCACGAGGAAGACGCCCTGGCCCCCTGAGCCCTGGAGCGGCTTGAGCACCGCCCGGTCGCCCAGATCGGAGATGAAGCCCTTGATGTCCTCGGGGTCGCGGCTGATCAAGGTGCGGGGGCGGACCTCTTCGGGGAAGTGCTGGAAGTAGGTCTTGTTGACGGCGTCGGCCAGGTGCGCGGGATCGTTGACGACGAGGACTCCGTTCGACACCGCAAGCTGGCCGAAGAGGATGCCCGACGTCTGGGCCCATGGGCGATCCTGGGCATCGTCGGAGGGGTCGTTGCGGAGCATGAGCACATTCAGCTCGTCGACGACGATCCGCTCCTTCTTGCCATTGGAATCACTCTGCACGTCCTCGAGAAAGGCCTTGAGGGAGCGGTAAGCCTTGGACTGCGGCCCCGATGCGTGCGCCACCACGTGGCCGTCGGCGTCCTGGGCCAGTTCCCCGAGACCCATCAGCCACACCTCGTGACCGCGGTTGGAGGCAGCCATGGCGAGGCGGGTAGTCGTGTATTGGGCCTTTTCGGTGGCCACATTGTTGACCACGAATCCGATCCTCATGCTGCTACTCCGGCGATCTCGAGCAGGTCACGCCCCGCGGCGATCTCTGAGAGCCTTGCGTCTGCGTCGTGGTATGACAAGAAGCGAGGGCTCAACGGCGGGTCCAACAGGACCTGCCGCTCTCTCAGCTGGGCGATGAGCGGGATCGACTCGAAGGAGATCTTGCCCACGAAGAGCGGTCCCAGCTGGCCTCCGCCGGCCAGGTGGGACAGCAGACGGACCAGCCCGCGCAGATAGATGGCGTCCTTGGTCATCCCTCCCGAGCGATAGGCGCGCATGGTGGTGGTGAAGGCGGTGCGGCGCCCGCAGCCCAGCTCGGTGAGACGGTCGAAGGTCTCCCGGAACTCGGCTCCCTCGCTGAGCAGATGGGCGGCGACGACCCGGTAGGCGAGCACCCGGAGCCGGGAGAGCCTGATCCCACCGCTGAGGTGTTCGGCGAGCACGCCCAGGGCCTCTTGGAGCTCGTCGTAACCGGCTAGGCCGAGAGCAAGCATCTGGAGGGGCTGGACGTTGCCGTTCTCGAAGGTGACGATGTGGGTGCCCACCTCGTGCTGGAGGAGCTGGTCGGCGCGGCTGTGGGCGACGCGGGTGTCGTGGCCTATGTGGAGGACGCCGGTCTCCACCATCACGCCCGGTCGGGACCGGCTCACCTTCACCGAGGCTTTCATCTCCGGGTAGTCACGGCGGTAGTGGTCGAGCTCGCGCCGGGCCCGGGCGGCGAATTCGGTGGCGGTCATGGTTTGCTCCTTGCCCTGGCTCGCGGACTCGGCCGTCAGGATCCTGTTGGCCAGATCGAGGGTGGCCTCGTCGACGTGGCCGAACATCTCCACGGAGACGAGGAAGAACTTGTCGGTCCCCCGGTTGCGGAACATCTCGAGACGGAGGTTGAGCTCGTGGACCAGAAGGTCCACCATCGTCGCGAAGGAGGGATCTTCCGCGTCCTGCGGGGAGATTCGGTCTAGCCGCTCCTGAATGGAGTCGATATCGGGGAGCGGGCGGTACTCGAACCCGGGCTCCTT
>JAHWLC010000045.1 GCA_019347585.1 Actinomycetota bacterium
CTTCCCATGACCGTCCCCTCGGTGACCATCAACAAGGTCTGCCTTTCCGGGATGTCCGCGATCGGCCTGGCCGACCGGGCGGTGCGTGTCGGGGAGGCAAGGTTCGTGATGGCGGGCGGCATGGAGTCGATGTCAAACGCCCCCTACATCAGCCGCGACCTCCGTTGGGGAGCGCGCATCGGAGACACCGAGATGATCGACGTGATGCAGCACGACGGGCTCTTCTGCGCCTTCGACCACTGCACGATGGGCGAGTCGTCGGACCTCAAGAACGACCGTCTCGGCATAGGGCGGGCCGAGCAGGACCAATGGGCCGCGGAGAGCCACCGCAGGGCCGCCGAGGCCGGCTCCAACGGCCAATTCGCCGAGGAGATCACACCTGTCGAAGTCCCCCAGAGAAAAGGCGATCCCGTGACCGTCGACACCGACGAGGGGATCCGCGACGGGACCACGGTGGACACGCTCTCCGAGCTTCGACCTGCATTCGTCGAGACGGGCACCATCACGGCGGGCAACGCCTCGCAGGTCTCCGACGGCGCCGCCGCCGTGGTCGTGGCCAGCCGGGAGGCCGCCGAGGTGTCCGGTGCGCCGGTGCTCGGCGAGATCCTGGCCTACGGCCAGATCGGGGGGGTCGACGCCACCTTGCACGAGCGCCCTGCCGAAGCTCTCTCGGTTGCGCTGAAGAAGGCGGGGCTCGAGCCTTCCGATCTCGACCTCGTGGAGATCAATGAGGCTTTCGCCGCCGTCTCCCTGTGGGCCTCCCGGATGCTCGACTTGCCCCAGGAAAAGGTGAATGTCAACGGCGGGGCGGTTGCTCTCGGCCATCCCCTCGGCGCCACCGGCGCCCGGCTGGTGGTCAGCCTGGTCAACGCCCTGCGTCAGAGGGGAGGGGGCATCGGCGCCGCCACCCTCTGCGGTGGGGGCGGCCAGGGTGACGCCATCATCGTGCGTGTGGGGGACTGATGGCCCAACCCGTGGAGCGCAACCTCGGTCTCGACCTGGTCAGGGTCACCGAGACCGCGGCCCTCGGCGCAGCGCGCTGGCTGGGGCGGGGAAACAAGGAGGCGGTGGACCAGGCCGCCGTCGACGCCATGCGTCTTCACCTCTCCACGATCGCCGTCGACGGCATCGTGGTCATCGGTGAGGGTGAGAAGGACTCGGCGCCGATGCTCTACAACGGGGAGCGGGTCGGATCGTTGGAGGGGATGGCCGTCGACGTCGCGGTGGACCCCATCGACGGCACCACCCTCACCGCGTCCGGCCTCCCCGGAGCCATCTCGGTGATCGCCCTCTCCGAGGGTCACGGGTCGATGTACGCCCCCGGGCCCCTGGTCTACATGGACAAGATCGCGGTGGGCCCCGAGGCAGCCGGGGTGATCGACCTCGAGGCGCCGGTCGACGAAAACCTGAAGCGGGTGGCCAAAGCCAACGGCAAGGCCATCGGAGACCTTCGCATCCTCATCCTCGACCGACCCCGCAACCAACACTACGTCGACGCAGTCCGGGAGGCCGGCGCCCGCATCTCGCTGTTCCGGGACGGCGACGTCGCCGCCGCCATTGCCACCGCCCAGCAGCACCACCAGGCAGACATCATGCTCGGGATCGGGGGGTCCCCCGAGGCGGTGCTCGCCGCGGCCGCCATGAAGTGCGTCGGCGGTGAGATCCAGTGCAAGCTGTGGCCCCGTGACGAGAGCGAGCGTGACCAAGCGCAGGAAGAGGGGCTCGACCTCAATGGGGTGATGACGACCGACGACCTGGTCGCCTCCGAGAATGTCTTCTTCGCGGCCACGGGGGTCACCGGGGGAGAGTTTCTCCGTGCGGTCCAGTTCCGCGCCGAGGACCAGGTGATCACACACTCGGTGATCATGCGGTCCAAGACCGGCTCCATCCGCTACATGGATGCCTTCCACGACCTGGGGAGACTGCGCGCCATCTCCAGCCTCACCATCGACTGAGTCACAACGTCCCGGCCAGGTCCACCGCCTCCACCAGGGTATGCGCTATCGGGGCGCCGACCTCCTCCAGTGCCGGGAGATGATGGCTGCCCCCGTCGTAGAGGATCACCGACGCCCCGACGTGTCGGGCCGCGGCGGCGTCATCGGGGGTGTCGCCCACGAGGACGGTGATGCCGGCATCAACGCCCATCCCGGACAGATGCTCTTCGAGGTGGAGCGCCTTGGTGCCGCCGGTGGCACCGCTCAACCCGTCGATGGCCTCGAACTGGTGGGCGATGCCCGCGCTCTCCACCACCGATTCCAGTGAGGACTGCGGTGACATGGAGAGCAGCGACTGGCCCCATCCCCTCCGCTCGACCGAGGAGAGCGCCTCTCTGGCGTCCGGGGCTAGCCGGGCCGCCGGCGACAGGACGAAGTAGTGGTCATGGAAGCCCTGGTTGAGCCGCACCCACTCGTCGTCGGTCACCAGCCTGCCCAGAAGCGAGTCGTAGAAGGAGCGCACCGGACGGGTGAAGTGATCGCGGTAGGCAACCTCGTCGATGGGGTCGAGACCTAGCGCCCCCATCGACAGGTTGACGGCGTCAAGCACGATCCTCAGGTCGTCGAGGAGAGTGCCGTTCCAATCCCAGACGATGTGCCTGCTCATGGGGGAAAAGACTAAGCACGATCAAGGGCGTGGCCGGATGGGCTCGGGTAGGGTGCCGGACATCCCAAGGAGGTAGGAGACGACCAGCGAAGGCGCACGCAGGGAAGCAGGCCCGCTCTTCGCCGCTCTGCTCGCCTACCAGCGCTGGGCCGACCGCTTCGCCGAGTGGACCGGCAAGATCGCCCAGTGGGTGGTCATCCCCACCGTGGCGGTCGGGTTCATCAGCGTCATCCTCCGCTACAGCGGCCAGTTGATGGGAAGACGGCTCACCAACAACACGGTGATCGAGGCACAGTGGTACCTCTACTCGGTGATCTTCCTGGTCGGGTTTGCCTATGTGCTCAAGCACCAGATCAACGTCCGGGTCGACTTCTGGTTTGCCAACCAGAGCCGGAAGCGGAGGGCCTGGATCGACTTCATCGGGCATCTGGTCAGCCTCATCCCTTTCGCCCTGATCGGGATCTGGGTCTCGGTGCCCCAGGCATGGCGATCGATCCGGGTCTGGGAGCAGTCACCCGATGCCGACGGCATTCCCCGCGGGCCGATCAAGGCGCTGCTCGCCATCGCCTTCATCCTGCTGCTGGTACAAGCGCTGGCCGAACAGATCAGGCTCTACGCGGTGATCACCGACCGGGCCCACCTGGTCGATATCGAGGAAGCGCCGGAGCAACCCATCAGGGTGGAATAGCGATCCGATGAGCATCGAACTTCTGGCGATCATCATGTTCGCCGTGTTCCTGGTGGTGATCCTCCTCGGCTACCCGGTGGCATTCACCTTCGCCGGGACGGCAGTGGTGTTCTTCGCCCTGGGCATGATCTTCGGCGGCCTCTCCCTGCGAACCCTCAACGTCCTCTTCAGCCAGTGGTTCGCCAACTCGGTGTCCAACTTCACCTTCCTCGCCATCCCCTTCTTCGTCTTCATGGGGGCGGTCTTCGAGAAGTCGGGGCTCGCCGAGAAGCTGCTGGTCACCATCGGTTATTTGATGGGCCCCCTCCGGGGGGGGATGGCGGTTGCGGTGGTCATCGTGGGAACCCTCCTCGCCGCGGCGACGGGTGTGGTCGCCGCCACCGTCATCGTGATGGGGATCCTCGCCCTCCCCGTGATGGTCAAGTACAACTACGACCCCAAGCTGGCGTCCGGGATCATCGTCGCCTCCGGAACCCTGGCCCAGCTCATCCCCCCCAGCCTGGTCCTGATCATCCTCGCCCAGTTCATCCCGGTGTCGGTGGGCGAGCTCTTCGCCGGAGCTCTCATCCCGGGAGTGATGCTCGCCGGGATCTTCGCCATCTACGCGGTTGTGATCGCCTACATCAAGCCCGATTACGCCCCGGCGATACCGAAGTCGGAGCGAACCATGACCGGGGGCGAGTTGGCTGTGGAGACTCTCAAGGTGGTGGTCCCTCCCCTCTTCCTCATCTTCGCCGTGCTGGGAACGATCTTCGCCGGTATCGCCACCGCCTCCGAGGCGGGAGCGGCGGGGGCGGTCGGCGCGGTGGGCCTCGCCGTCGCCTACCGCAAGTTCAGCTGGGAGACCATCATGGACGCGGCCCGGGCCACGGCCAATATCACCGGGCTGGTCCTTCAGATCCTGTTCGCCTCCACCTTCTTCGCCCTGGTCTTCAACCAGCTCGACGGACAGGACCTGATCACCGAGTGGCTGCTGTCCATTCCCGGCGAGCGGCTCGGCTTCATCATCGCCGCCAACATCATCGTCTTCCTGCTCGGGATCAACCTCGAGTTCCTCGAGATCTCCTTCATCGTCATGCCGCTGTTCGTTCCCGCGGTTCAGGCGCTCGGCATCGACATGGTCTGGTTCGCGGTGATGATGGCGATAAACCTCAACATGGCCTTCATCTCCCCTCCGGTGGGGTTCTCCCTCTTCTATCTCCAGTCCGTGGCCCCACCCGAGGTGAAGACCAGCGACATCCACAAAGGTGCCCTCCCCTTCATGGCCTTGCAGAGCTTCGGTCTGGTGCTGGTGGCCTTCTTCCCGCAGACGGTGACCTGGCTGGTCGACCAGTTCTTCACCGGACGGGCCCCTCCGGAGGTCTTCCCCGGGTTGTTCGGGCTGTGACGCGAAGAGGCCCCGCTCCGGGCGGGGCCTCCATCGCGATCGATTGCGCGATCTACTGCAGGGTGGTCTCTATGTACTTGAGGTACGAGGTCTCGGCCAGGGCGAACCAGGGCTGCACCTTCTCCCGGAACGCAGACCAGTCCTCGAAGATGTCGGCAAAGGCCTGGTTCTGTGAAGCGTTCTGCTCGTTGATGTCGGCCGCCGCCTCTTCCGCCGCCGCCATGAAGTCGTCGGGGAAGGGGAGGACCGTTATATCGGTGTTGTTCAGGATCTCCTGCAACGCGTCGGGGTTCTGGGCGTCGTACTTGGCCATCATCGTGGTGTTGGCCTCGAAGGCCGCGGTCTTGATGATCTCCTGATACACCTCGGGCAGCTCGTTCCACTTGGGCAGCGGGATCTGCACCTCCAGCGCGGGACCCGGCTCCCACCACCCGGGGTGGTAGTAGAACTGCGTCACCTCGTGGAACCCCATCGTGGTGTCGTCGTAGGGACCGACCCACTCGGTGGCATCGATGGCTCCGGTCTGGAGGGCCTGGAAGATCTCACCACCAGGGAGGACCTGCACGGTGGCCCCCAGAGCCGACATCACATCGCCTCCCAGCCCGGGGATCCGCATGATGAGGCCCCGGACATCGGCCAGAGAATTGATCTCCTTGTTGAACCAGCCTCCCATCTGCACCCCGGTGTTCCCGGCGGGGAACTGGATGGCGTTGAACCGGTCGGCGTAGAACTCCTGGAGCAGCTCGAGCCCACCGGCCTCATAGAGCCAGGCGTTCTGCTGCCGGGCGGTGAGCCCGAACGGAACGGCGGTGCCGAACGCCGTGGTCGGGTCGAGACCCACGTAGTAGTAGGAAGCGGTGTGGCCGGCGTCGATGCTGTTGGTCTCCACGTTCTGGAGGATCTCCAGGGCGGGCACCACTTCTCCGGCGGGCTGGGCAGTGATCATGAACCGGCCCTGCGTCATGGCCGACACCCGATCGGCGAAGGTGGTGGCGCCGCCGAAGATCGTGTCCAGCGAGGTCGGCCAGCTCGTGGCGACCTCCCACTCCAGCTCGGGGAGAGTCTCGTCGCCGGCCGCCTCATCGAGGGTGGGGTCGCCGGTGCTGCATGCGGCCAGAGCCGCTGCGCCCAGAGCACCCATCGAGGCCAGCTTGAGGAACTGCCGTCGCTCCATCATCTGTGCGTATTGCTGCTTGTTCAATGCTCCTCCTTGGTGGTTCCCCGGAAGGGACGTGCCGAGGCTACGCAAATGAATCGGCGGCGTGTCGGCCTTTCGGGGATTTTGTCGCTCAGAGCTCGGAACGGCCGGCGAGGGCACGGCCCAGCGTGAGCTCGTCGGCGTAGTCGAGGTCGCCCCCCACGGGGAGCCCGGAGGCGAGCCGGGTCACCCGGACCCCGAGCGGCTTGAGCTCCCGGGCGATGTACAGGGCGGTGGCGTCGCCCTCGATGGTGGGATTGGTGGCCACGATCAGCTCCTGGATCCCCTCCGGCTCCAGGCGCCCCTTCAGCTCCTCGAGGCGGAGCTGGCCAGGTCCGATCCCGTTGATGGGAGAAAGGGAGCCGCCCAGGACGTGGTACCGCCCCCGATACTCCTGAGTTCGCTCCACGACCACGATGTCCTGGGGCCGCTCCACCACACAGACCAGCTGGTCGTCCCGCCGGGTGTCGCGGCAGATAGCGCACAGATCTCCCGCGGCGACGTTGAAGCACCGACGGCACAGCGCGACCTGATCGCGCATGTCGGCGATGGCGGTGGCGAGACGCCGGGCATCGATCTCCTCCACCGAGAGCAAGTGGAAGGCGAGGCGTTGCGCTGTCTTGCCCCCGATGCCGGGGAGACGACCCAGCTCGTCGATGAGCCGCTGGACAGGCGCTTCGAACATCAACCGAGCAGACCGCCGAGACCCCCGGTGAGGCCCCCGATCTCGTCCCCGGCTGCCTTGACCGCGGCATCGATCGCCTGGCGCACGGCTGCCACGACCAGGTCTTCCAGCGTCGCGATATCGTCGGGGTCGACCACCGAGGGGTCGATGGCGACCTCGACCAGCTCGGGCCCACCGGTGACCACCGCCTTGACCAGGCCGCCTCCGGCCGAGCCCTCGAAGCGACGGCTGGACAGCTCCTCTTGGGCCCGCGCCAACTCCTCCTGCATCTTCTGTGCCTGCTGCAAGATCTGGCGCATGTCGGGCTGGCGCTTCATGGTCCCAGGGTAACTGCCAGATGTGACTGATCTTGTGGAACAAACAACCTCCGGTAGTTAAGCCCATATATGGGACGAGCCGCCTCGAGAAATCTGGGACGAGCCGCACGGCGCGTTCTCGAGGTCGTTAGGCCCGGATACGGGCCTAACTACCGGAGGTTCGGAACTCAGTCGTCGACGACCTCGGCGCCCAACTCCGAGGCCAGCAATGCGGTGGGGTCGGTCTCGAGGTGCGGGCGCTCCTCGAGCTGGGAGATGTCGACTTCGTCGCTGTCGCCGTCGCTCTCCGCTGCCGCCTTGGCCCGGAAGCGGACCTTCACCGGAGATCCCAGGAGGTCTCCGGCCTTGGTGGCGACGATTCTGGAGACGGCATCATCTTCCTCGAGAGCAGCGAGGTGAAAGTCGTGCGCCACCTCGAGGATGATGGTGTTGCCCGACACGTCGCCGGGGATGGTCTCCCGGAAGAAGGCCCAGCGCCGCGCCCCGAGCACGTCGCGTAGCCCGCCGAACAGTCCGGGCCAGATCTTCTGGAGCTCGTCGAAGCTGATGTCTTTGGCCGGCCTCTCCGGCGCGTCCGCTGCCTCCCCCTCCTCTTCGGCGATGAGCGGCGCCGCCGCTTGTGCCAGCTTCTCGTCGATGTCAGCAGACGGCTCGGGGGGCTCCTTCGCGGCAGGCTGCTTGGGTGCGGCACCACCGACGTCGCCCAGGGCGGGGGGGTCCCCCGGCTTGCCCATGCGCCGCTCGAGACGGTCCATACGGGCGATCAGGGCCTCCGGGTCGCTGGCGGTCTCAGGACGGGTGAGCTTGATCATGGCCAGCTCGGTCATCAGCCGCTCCTCCCGACCCTCGCGGAGCCGAAGCAGCGCCTCGCCGAGGAGGTCTACCGCGCGAAGCACCTCGCCGGCGGGGATCATCTCCGCCGTCTTCGACCACGCCTGGTAGACCTCGGCCGGCTCGTCGACGATCTCGGCGAGATTCGGGGCATAGTGGGCGAGGAACACTCCCCTGAAGTAGGCGACACACTCGGCGACGAATCGACGCAAGTCGACTCCGTCGGCTGCGAGCTGCGCCACCAGCTCGAGAGACGCCTTGGCGTCATGGG
>JAHWLC010000046.1 GCA_019347585.1 Actinomycetota bacterium
CCGGGATCGCGACAGGATCCGGCTCAGGCGGCAGCCAGGAAAGAGGCGCGCGACCTGCATCGCCGATCCATAGAGGCGGTGGACGTAGTGGTGCGGACCGGCGAAGCCACGGCGGGCCAGCCGTCTGCACAGGTCCTTCTCGAACCCGGTCACCCCTTCCAGGGAGGGGAGCACGAAGACGACCGGGAACCGGCCCTCCTCGTCGGGCCGCGAGATATAGCCGGTGCGATGACCGGATCCCACCGGGATCGGCCACGAGCCGTACATGATCGGATATGTGCCCTCGTGGGGGAGCACGGCCACGCTGAAACCTCCGATGCGACGAGCGAGACAATAGGCGAGGCGGGTATCGCTTCCCAGCCACGGAGAAGCCGACATCTGGTGGCGCCGGGAGAGCACTAGTGTGAGCGAGGTCTCATCGAGATGCCCAAACACACTGTCTCCTCTTCTTCGCGGCGCGGCATCCCCAAGTGGCTGAGGGTCACCATCATCTCGGTCCTGGTGGCGGCCAATCTCGCCCTGCTCGGGGCGCTCTACTTCGTATGGGTGGGCGAGCGCGCCCTCTCCTCGGCCGGCACCGACGAAGCCGTCACCGGGGTCCTCGACGAGAGCACGGGTGGAGACCTCACCATCCTCGTCGTCGGGTCCGACTCGCGTGAGGGCCTCGAGGACCTGAGCAACTTCGGCAGCGTCGGAGGAGCCCGCGCCGACGTGGTCATGCTGATGAGGCTGGACGGCGCCACCAACAGCACCCAGATGCTGAGCATCCCCCGCGACCTCTGGGTCGACATCCCGGGACACGGGAAAGACAAGATCAACGCCGCCTACGCCTTCGGGGCCCCACCCTGATGGTGGAGACGGTGAAGGCCAATCTGGGGATACCGGTCAACCACTACATCGAGATCGACTTCGTCGGGTTCCAATCCATGATCGACGAGCTCGGCGGGATCACCATCCACTTCCCCAACCCGGCCCGCGACCCGAAGTCGGGCCTGAACGTGGAGGCGGGGACGCAGCGCCTCGATGGGGAGATGGCCCTCGCCTACGCCCGCTCCCGCTCATATCAGGAGCTGCGGAACGGGCAGTGGGTCAGCGTCGACGCCGACGACATCGGGCGTACCGCCCGCCAGCGCGAGGTGATCAGGGCGATGATGGCCGAGATGAAGAGCCCGAGCACGGTGGTCGAAGCCGGCTCGGCGACATCGGCGCTGGCCCGGCACATGACCATCGACTCCAAGCTGGCCGAATCCTCCGCGGCCCGCATGGCCTGGAGCTTCCGCGGGGTGGTGGCCGGGGCCAGCGACGGGGCCACCCTCCCCACCCGGTCCGACAGCATCGACGGCGCGGCCGTGGAGATCATGGTCGAGCCCGACGCCAGCAACATGCTGGCCAACTTCCGGGCAGGTCAGCCGCTCGCCGGTGACCCGCTCCGGATACAGGTCCTCAACGGGAACGGAATCACCGGCGCCGCTGCCGAGATGGCCGACCGCCTCGAGGCCGAAGGCTTCGCCATCGGCGACGTCGGCGACGCCGGGAGCGGCGACTATTCGACCACCACCGTCATCGCCCGCGAGGGCAGCGACGCCGGGCAGCAGATCGTGGCCGCCCTCGGTTTTGGTGTAGTCGAAGCGGGGCCTGTCGCCAATGGCTTCGACGCCGTCGTCATCGTGGGGACAGACGCCGCCTAGACGGGCCGCTGGACAGCCGGCTCGCATCGCATAGCATCGGGGGTCACATGGACATCGCCATCATTGGAGCCGGGTACGTCGGACTGGTCACTGCAGGTGGCCTCACCAATCTGGGCCATCGGGTCAGTGTGGGTGAGGTCGACGCCAATCGGGTGGAGCGGCTGCGCGCCGGAGAGGTCCCCATCTACGAGCAGGGCCTCGCCGACCTCCTCGGCCGTGCGCAGGAACGGGACCAGATCAGCTACCACGACTCCAATCTCGAAGCGGTGAAGGGATGCCGTTTCGTCTTCCTCTGTCTCCCCACCCCCGAGGGCGACGGCGGGCGCGCCGACCTGAGTTACATCCACACGGTGATCGACGAGCTCGCCAACGAGGTCGAAGACGACGCGCTCTTCGTGATCAAGTCCACGGTCCCTCCGGGCACGTCCATCTGGCTACGCAAGCGGCTCGCCGACCTGGGCAGCCCGGGACGGATCGTCTCCCATCCCGAGTTCCTCCGCGAGGGTCGGGCCGTCGAAGACTTCCTCGAGCCCGACCGGCTGGTGGTGGGTTCCTTCGACGCCGCCGACGCCGATGCGGTGGCCGGGCTGTACCGCAACATCGACACCACCGTGATCAAGACCGACCCCACCTCGGCGGAGATGATCAAGTACGCCTCCAACTCCTATCTGGCGGCGCGGCTCACCTTCGTCAACACCCTGGCCAATGTGTGTGAGGCGGTGGGCGCCGACGTCCTCGACGTGCTCAACGGGATGGGCCTCGACCACCGCATCGGCCCCCATTTCCTCCAGCCCGGACCGGGCTACGGCGGGTCCTGTTTCCCCAAGGACACGATCGCCCTCATCGCGGTGGCCGAGGACGCCGGTTACGACTTCGATCTGCTGCGATCGGTGATCAAGGCGGACGGCGAGCAGCGTCGCCGGGTGGCCGAGAAGGTGCGGCAGGCCGCCGGCGGCGGTCTGCGGGGCCGGCGGGTCGCCATGTGGGGGATCGCCTTCAAGGCGGGCACCGACGACGTCAGGGAGTCGCCTGCCCTCCGCATCGCCGCACTCCTCCAGGAGGAGGGCGCCGAGGTCGTGGCCTACGACCCCGAGGCGAAAAGCGAGTTCGTGCGGAACGCCTCCAGCCCGGTCGCAGCCGCCCAGGGCGCCGACGTGCTCCTGGTCACGACCGAGTGGCCCGAGTTCTCCACGGTGGACATGAACGAGGTGGCCGCCGCCATGAAAGGCCATCGCGTCGTCGACGCCCGCAACCTCCTCGACCCCGCCGCGGTCCGTGCCTCCGGCCTCGACTACTGGGGACTGGGGCGGCCTGGGGTCTGAACGCGAACCCAGGGTTCTAGACGTCGGTAACCGGGGTCTAGAACCCTGGGTTCGCTATTAGCGGAACAGGTCCTCGTCCACCGGCCGCACCAGGTCGCGACCCCGGCCCTCGCCGCGGGGACCCTGATAGCCGCGGATGAGGGCCGCCGGGATCCCCGACGCCTTTCCCATGACCAGGTCGGCGGCCGCAGCCAGCTCGTCGGCCACCGCGATCTCGGTGACCTCCAGCTCCCGGCCCGACCAGTCCCTGGTCCCGATCAGGTCCTCGATCGCCTCGATGCCCGACACCCCATGGCGATATCGGTGAGACCGCGCCGCCACGGCCTCCCAAAGGTGTCCGAGATGATCACGCCAAGGGCGCACCCGAAATGGCGCTGGAGCCGCATCCGCAGCCGGTGGGCGGAACGGTCGGGGTCCTCGGGCAGGAGGATCATCGTCCCCGGGTCGGCATTGGAGCGATCGATCCCGGCATTGGCGCAGATGAAGCCGTGACGGGTCTCGGCGATGATCAGGTCGCCACGCCGGCGGACGATGGAGAGCGCCTCCTCCTCGACGAGCCTTCGCTTGAATTCCTCCTCGTCGCCCTCGATCTGACGGACCGCCCCTTCGGCCTTGGAGACGATCTTGTGGGTGACCACGACGACGTCCCCCTGCTCGGGCTGCAGGGGCTCGAGCCCCGAGGCGAGGAGGGCGGCGAGGTCGTCGCCGGCCGAAACCCGGTCCATGCCGGCCACGGGGTGCACCTCGAGGCTCACCAGGCCACGATCTCCCGGGCCAGGCGCCGGGCCTCCTCGGGATCCTCGATCAGGGTCGGGGTGGACAGGATGTCGATATCCTCGCCGATCCCCTCGACCTCCCCCGGGTCGTCGCTCTCGTCGATCACCAGCCCGTCGAGCAGACCGCGGTAGGCCTCCACCACGCCCGCATTCCCCGGGGGCAGGCCAAGCGAGGCCATGACCCGGGCGGCGGGCCCCTTCACCGTCCTGCCCCCGATCAGCGGGCTCACCGCCACCACTCTGGGGTGGGTGGCGACAGCCTCCCTGATCCCGGGGATGGAGAGGATCGGCCAGATGGAAAGCGGGGGGTTGGAGGGCCCGATCACGACCACATCGGCATCGGCGACCCCGTCGAGCACCCCGGGCGCGGGCTTGGCGTCTTCGGCGCCCTCGAAGCGGAGCGCGGCCACGGTGTCCTCGGCGCGTCTGGCGACGAAGTACTCCTGGAACGCCAGCTCCTCACCGCCCTCAATCCGCACCATGGTCCGCACCGGCTCGTCGCTGGCCGGAACGACCAGGGTGGCCACGCCAAAGGCGGTGCAGACCTCGACGGTCACCGTGGAGAGGCTCGCCCCTTCCGCGAGCCGTCTCGTCCGATACACGTTGACGGCGAGGTCGAGGTCTCCGAGGCGGAAGCTGGTGTCCACCCCGAAACGGGCGAGCTCGTCGTTGAACCGGAAGCTGTCCCCGGCCCGTCCCCACCCCAGCGGGCCCTCCACTCCGGCCAGGGTGTACACCACGGTGTCGAGGTCGGGTGAGACGGCGAGACCGTGGACCAGGTCGTCGTCGCCCACGTTGACCACGATGGTGAGGTCCACGTCCTCGAGGGCAGCCAGCCCCACGCCGAGCCTGGCGCCACCAACTCCTCCGCAGAGCTCGACGACCCGCATCACACCGCCCAGTATTGATCAGATTCCCGTGCCGGTTCACAATGGCACACCGCATGACAGATGCACCCGCTCCGCCGGACGCGGAGACAGCACCGTCCGCCGACCCTGTAGACGCGCCGCGAGTCAAGGTGATCCTCACCGCGGTGGAGGGCGCCGACATCACGGCCGCCCTGGCCGCCGTCCATCGCCAGGCGTACCAGCCCGAGCCGGCCGTGATCGTGGTGACCGCCGATGCCGACGGCCTCCCCGAGGGCATGGCGACAACACCAACCCTGGAGAAGGCCATCGACGACGCCGGTCCGGCCTTCGATTACCTATGGCTGCTGCACGGCGACGCCCGGCCCCGCCCCGACGCCCTGGGAGCCCTGGTGTCGGAGCTGGAGCGGAACGATGCCGCCCTGGGCGGTTCCAAGCTGCTCCGCGCCGGCACTCCCGACGAGCTCGAGTCGATCGGCAGCTCCACCGACGTGTTCGGCGAGCCCTACACCGGGATCGACGAGGGCGAGATCGACCTCCAGCAATACGACGTCGTCCGCGAGGTGGCGTTCGTGCCTTCGGCCTCGATGCTGGTCAGGCGGGACCTGGCCCAGGGCCTCCACGGGCTCGATCCGGCCCTGCCCCCGGTAGCGGCCGGTCTCGACTTCTCCCAGCGGGCCCGGCTCGCCGGCGGCGCGGTGATCTCGGTTCCCTCCTCCGAGGTCTACCACCAGAGGCGCTGCGACGACCATGTCGGCAATTGGAGGGAGCAGGCGGGGAGGCTCCGGGCGATGATCATCGCCTACCGGCCGCTCACCCTGGCCTGGGTGCTGCCCTTCGACGTCCTGGTCTCTCTCCTCGACTCCACAGCCAACCTGATCCTCCTCCGTTGGAGGCCACTGGTCAGGCATCTCCTCTCCTGGGGGTGGAACATGGCCCGTCTCCCCTCCACGATCTCCCAGCGCCACCGGTTCGGGCCGGTGCGCGCCACCGGCGACGAGGAGCTGTTCCGCTTCCAGGCCTCGGGATCGGTCCGTCTGCGGGGCATCGGCGAAGAGCTGAGCGGACGCATGCTCTCGTTGTTCGACGAGGAGGGGGCGATTGCCACCACCACCCGCCGCGCCATGAGCTCCCCGGGGATGTGGGGCGGGCTGGCGGCCATGCTGGTGGTGCTGGTCTCGGCTCGGTCGCTGTTCCTCAACGGTGTCCCCGACGTCGGCCTCAGCTTCCCCTTCGAGGCGCCCAGCATCGCCTTCACCCGTTGGCTGGGAGGGTGGAACGACTCCGGATTGGGATCATCGGCGGCGGTCCATCCTTCGGTGGCGATCACCGCCCTGCTCTCCTTCCTCTGGTTCGGTGCGGAAGGAGCGGCGAGGTTCGTGGCGACCATCGCCGCCTCTGTCGTCGCGGTGCTCGGAATGGGCCTGCTCTCCGGACGGCTCGGGCTGAGGGGGCCCGGGCGGTTCCTCGCCGGCCTGGTCCTGGTGGCCGGCCCGGGCACGGCGCTGCTCACGGGAGCCGGCGCCTGGCATGTCCTGGCCGCGGCGCCGGTGCTGCCCTGGGCGGTGCGCGCCGCCTTCCCCAGCCTCCAGCCACCGGCCCCGGGGCGTCTCACTTCGCTCGGATTCGCGCTGATCTGGGGGACGGCGCTCGCCGCCCTCGCCCCGCTCCTGGTCCTGGTCCCTCTCCTCTTCGTGCTTCTGTGGGGCGCCTGGTCGGGCCGTAGGGGAGGTCTGCTCGTCGCCCTCACCGTCGTCCTGGGAGCGGCGGTCGCGGTGCCGTTCTTGGTCTCGGACCCGGGTTGGCTGGTCGACCCGGCGACCCGGCTGGGTCTGAGCGCGGCCGACTTCTGGCCGGTGCTGGTCGCCGTCGGTGCCCTCCCTCTGGTCTTCGTGGCCAACGACCGCGCCCGCAGGGTGGGCATCGTGGGAGGCGTTCTCGCCGTGGGCTCGCTGGTCTTGGTGCACATCCCCCTGGGGGGGCAGGGAGCGGAGGAGGCGCTGCTGGTCACCGCCTCGTTCGGAGCCGCCCTGGTCGTGGTGGCCGGGCTCAACTCGGTATCGCTGCGCCCGGAGCGGGTCCTCGCCAACGTGGGGGCAGCGGCCATCCTCGCCATCTCCCTGATAACCCTCGGCAACGGGAGATTGGGTCTGCCGCCCGGCGACCTCAACGAGAGCATCGCATTCGCCTCGGCGGCCGTGGAAGGCAGGCCCCCGGCTCGGGTGCTCGTCGCCTCCGCCGACCGGGGGTTGGTCCCGGGAGTCGCCCTTCCCGGGCCCGGTTTCTGGTATCGGGTGGTGGATGGGTCGGGAATGACCCATGACGAGGTGTGGCTGCCGCCGGCGGCGGAGGGCGATCGGGCGCTCGCCGAAGCGCTGGCCGCGGTCGCCTCGGGGTCGGAGCTGCGCACCGGTGCGCAGCTGGTGCCGTTTGCCGTGGAGTGGGTGGTCCTGGAAGGGGCCGAGTTCCGGCTCGACGAGGTGCTGGCGACCCAGCTCGACATGGTCCCGGTCCCTCTCGATGAGGGCGCCCGGGTGTTCCAGAACACCAATCGAGCCCCGATCGCCGACGCGGGCGACACCTCCTGGGAGCGCTCGGGAACGGGGTTCGCCGGCGAGGCCGGGGAGGGCCGGGTCAGGATCGCCGTCACCTTCGATGAAGGTTGGGAGCCCGACCCGATCCGTCGGGACTGGGCGCTCGAGGTGAGCGCATCGGAAGGCGAGGCCAGGTACGGCACCGAGCCCTCCGGTGTGGCCGCTGCCGTGGCCTCGGTGGCGTTGGCCGCAGCAGGTGCGGTCATGGCCCTGGTGGGGAGGATCCGACGATGAGATGGCTGGCTCTGCTGCTGATCGCGACCGGTGCTGCGTCCGCTGCGATGCTGCCCTCTCCCTCTGCGCCTTCCCCCGACGGGCAGCCCAACCCGGTGCCACCCGCGGTGGCGGTGTGCCCGGTCGAAGAGGGAAGCGGACGCAGCAGCCGGGTCTCCGTGCTGTCCTCGATGACAGCTCCGGTGGGCGTGACGGTGTTCGGCGGCGGCGAGACGCCCCGATCGTTGGAGACGGCTACCGGCGCGACGGGGGTGTTGACGGTGCAGGCAACCGATATCGAGGCGGTGGGCCAGGTTGGGGCGCTCATGGAGACATCGTCGCCGTCGGCTGCCGGAGTCACCATCACAGGTACGGAAACATTCGCCGGCGAGCCCTGCTTTCACGGGAACCCGCCCGGACAGGCCTTCCTCTCCGGTGGCGCCACCACCGAGGGCAACGAGTTCGAGCTCCAGATGATGAACCCGTATTCAGGT
>JAHWLC010000047.1 GCA_019347585.1 Actinomycetota bacterium
CCTTCTCCACCTCGACCTCGATCCAGAGCCCCTGGCAGTCCCATCCGTTCTGATAGCGGAGGGCGTGCCCGCGGGCGGCCTTGTAGCGTTGGAACACGTCCTTGTAGGTCCGTCCCCAGGCGGTGTGCACGCCGAACAGTGGCCTATTGGCGGTGACCGGGCCGTCGATGAAGCTGAAGTTGGGGCCGTCCTCGTTCTGCTTTCGCAGCCTGGCGAACACCTCGTTCTCGTCCCACCACTCCAGGATCTCCCGCTCCAGCCCGTCGTGGTCGGGCATGGCAGGCAGCGGCGTGAACGATCGGTCGCGGCTGGTAGTCGACATCCGGCGGCGGAGGGTAATGGGCCGCCGGGGCCAATTCCTCTGCCGGGAATCAGCTGTGGGCCCTGTGCGTTGGCTCCTTTTCCAAAGACGACTGGGCGGCGGCATCTCCGATCTTGTAGAGTGCCCCGCCATTTTCGAAGAGGAAGAGCATGGCAAGAAAACTGGCCAAGTCGACACTCGAGCGATTCGGTAAGCGTCTCGAGGAGGAGCAGGAGAGGCTCCAACAGCTGATCGAGGAGTACGAGCGCGAGCTCGAGGTGGCGCGCATGACCGAGAGCTCATCCGACCGGAGCCCCGATCCCGGCAACGCCGAGGCCAGCTCGATGAAGCTGGAGTACGCCAAGGAGCTCTCCATCGAGCAGAACACCCTCGATCTCCTGGGCAAGGTGCAGCATGCCTTGTCCCGGGTGAGGAGCGGTGACTACGGGATCTGCGAAAGATGCGGGGAAGCCATCCCCATCGAGCGTCTCGACGCCCTTCCTTACTCCACTCTCTGCGTGACCTGCGCCTCCAAGACTTGACCCGTCGCTACCTGGTCGCCGGCTCCATCGCAGCCGCGGTGGTGATCGCCGACCTGGCGACGAAGCGGATGGCGGCGCAGCTCTTCGCCGACGAGCCGGTCACCGTCATTCCCGGCATCCTCGCGTTCACCTACACCGAGAATCCCGGCGCGGCCTTCTCCCTGTTCCAGAATGCGGGTCCCGTGCTCGGGGCCGCCGCGATCGTGGTCTCCCTGGCCATCCTGACGGTCCTGGCCTGGCCCCGGCCCATGATGGAGGTGATCGCCCTCGGCCTCGTGCTGGGCGGAGCGCTGGGAAACCTGTCCGACCGGATCGCGAGGGGCCCCGGTCTCTTGGACGGGAGGGTCATCGACTGGATCTCGCTCTGGCCCATCCCCACGTTCAACGTCGCCGACGCCGCGGTGACATCGGCGGTGGCACTTCTCCTGATCGAGGCATGGCGGACGAGGTGAGGACCGTCCCCGCCCACCTGGACGGGGAGCGTGTCGACAAGGTGCTGGCCGAGCTGTTCGATCTGAGCAGGAGTCGGGCCCGGGCACTGGCCGAACAGGGAGTGACTATCGACGGGGAGGAGGCCGGCCCCTCGGACCGGGTGCGATCCGGCCAGGAGATAGGCGCTTCGTCACCCGAAGTGGAGCTCGTCCTGGTCCCGGAGCCGGTCCAGTTCGGGATCCTCTACGAGGACGAGGACCTGGTGGTCGTGGACAAGCCGCCCGGGTTGGTGGTGCATCCCGGGGCGGGGAACAGGGGTGGGACCCTCGCCGCCGGCCTCCTCCATCGCTTTCCCGAGCTTGCCGGGGTGGGGCCGCCGGGCCGGGCCGGCCTGGTGCATCGTCTCGACAAGGACACCTCCGGCGCGCTCCTCGTCGCCAGGAGCGAGGCCGGCTTCGATGCGCTCACCCGGGCGTTGCGGGCGCGCAAGATCGAAAGGGTCTATCTGGCGCTGGTCGAGGGGATCATGGCCGCCCCTACCGGGACCGTGGAAGCTCCCATCGGGCGGGATCCCGTCCATGCCACGAGACGGGCAGTGAGCCACGGAGGCAAGCCGGCCCGCACCCACTACCGGATGGTGGAGGAGCTGACGCGCCGGGGGCTGTCCCTGCTCGAAGTGCGTCTGGAGACGGGACGGACCCATCAGATCAGGGTCCATCTCGCCGCAATCTCTCACCCGGTGGCCGGGGACCGCGTTTACGGGACGTTGACACCTGAGCTCCCGAGGATGTTCCTGCACGCCGCGAGGCTCGGCTTCGACCACCCGCGGCGGGAGGAGCGGATCGAGATCACCTCCGAGCTGCCCCGCGACCTCGCGACCGCCCTCGACGCACTGAGGACCGGGTAGCGGCGGGTGGCTGATCGCCGGGTAACGGCGGGTGGATAATACGGTTGCCGTCGTGACCCAGGATCCCACCACCGAGGCACCGGTCTGCTACCGGCACCCCGATCGGCAGACCTTGCTCAGCTGCACCCGTTGTGAGCGACCCATCTGCTCGGCCTGCTCCATCGACGCCACCGTGGGACAGCGGTGCCCCGCGTGTGTCGGCGCCGAGGGGCGGCAGCGGGAGATCCCCACCCGGGGCCGCACCGCCTCGGGAGCGCCGGCGACCATGGTCTTCCTCGGGCTGGCCGTTCTCCTCTTCTTCGCAACCGGGATGGGTTCCGGAGGCCAGGGGATCTACGAGGCGCTGGCCCAGTCCAACCGGGCCGTCGCCGCCGGGGAGTGGTGGCGGCTGTTCACCCCGGTGCTGCTTCACGCCACGGTCACCCACATCCTGTTCAACATGTGGGCCCTTTGGGTGCTCGGTCCCCAGATCGAGCGTGGGGTGGGCACCTGGCCGTTCGTCGGCGTCTACCTCGCCTCGGCCGCTGTCGGGGGAGCCTTCTTCTTCTTCCTGGGTGACCCTCTGGTCCCCGCGGTGGGGGCCTCGGGGGCGATCTTCGGTCTCTTCGGGGTCTGGTTCAACTGGGCGCTGCGTCGCCGTCACACGCGATACGGGCGCTACCTCCTCAACCAGATCCTGATCCTGTTGCTCATCAACGCGGCCATTCCCTTCCTGGTCAGAGGGATCGCCTGGGAGGCCCATCTCGGCGGGCTCATCGCCGGCTTCGTCATCGGGGAGGCCTGGTCGCGAGTCGGCGGATCCCACCAGGCCATGACGAGGGCCCTGATCGCTGCTGCTGTGGGGGTCCTCGCCGTGGTGGCCGTGCTCCTCTGAGACAAGCTCACGGCGCCGGCGGCACCCGGCGGGGCCCGGTGCTAGATTCGACGAACTACAGAGCTGTCATTCGGGACCAAGCGCGAAAGTGACCTTCACCCACCTCCATCTCCACACCGAGTATTCGCTTCTGGACGGGGCGGCGCGGGTGAACGACGTGGTCGAGGCAGCCGCCGCCGACAACCAGCCGGCCATCGCCATCACCGATCACGGCAACCTGTACGGCGTCGTCGATTTCGTGAAGGCGGCCAAGGCCGCGGGGGTCAAGCCGATCATCGGGATGGAGGCATATTTCGTCGAGTGTTCCCGTTTCGACCGGCCGATCGGGGAGGCCAACCGCCGCTATCACATGAATCTCCTTGCCGAGAACGAGACCGGCTACCGCAATCTTCTCCAACTCTCCTCACGCTCCTACCTGGAGGGCTACTACTACAAGCCCCGCATCGACCTCGAGTTGCTGGAGGCCCACTCCGAGGGGCTGATCGCCACCTCCGGGTGTCTCGGAGGGCTGGTCCCTCAGCTGCTCGCCCCCGACGCGATGAGTGAGGAGGGCAACAAGGGGAGGGTCCGCGACTTCGAGGCCGCGGTTGCCGCGGCCGCCCGATTCCAGGACGTGTTCGGCAAGGAAAACTTCTTCATCGAGCTACAGAACCACGGCCTCGGCGCCCAGGAGCGGATCATGGGTGATCTCCTCGACATCTCCGCCCGGGTGGGAGCGCCGCTGCTCGCCACGAACGACGCCCATTACACGAGACGATCCGAGCACGAGGCGCACGATGTCCTCCTCTGCATCCAGACGGGGTCCCTGCGCAACGAGCCGGGCCGTCTCCGCTTCGAGGGGTCGGAGCATTACCTGAAGACAGGGGAGGAGATGCGCCGTCTCTTCCCCGCGGACCGATACCCCGGCGCCTGCGAGAACACCCTCGCCATTGCGGAGCGGGCCAATGTCACCCTCGACCTGGGCGGCATCCTCCTCCCGCATTTCCCGGTGCCCGAGGGCGAGACCGAGGTCACCCATCTGCGGCATCTCGTGGAGCAAGGAGCGCGGGAGCGCTACGGGAGCGACCCGGGCGGGGAGGTGTGGGAGCGGATCGAGCACGAGCTCAAGATCATCGAGGAGATGGGATTCCCCTCCTACTTCCTCATCGTCTGGGATCTGATCCGCCACGCCCGTGAGAGCGGGATCAGGGTCGGGCCAGGCCGCGGCTCGGCGGCGGGGTCGATCGTCTCCTACGCGCTGCGCATCACCGATATCGACCCGCTCGAGTACGGGCTCATCTTCGAGCGGTTCCTCAACCCGGGCCGCCGGTCGATGCCCGATATCGACATGGACTTCGACGAGCGCTACCGGGGCGAGATGATCCGCTACGCCGCCGAGAAGTACGGCCACGAACGGGTGGCCCAGATCATCACTTTCTCCACCATCAAGGGAAAGCAGGCGGTGCGGGACGCGGCCCGGGTCCTCGGGCACCCCTATTCGATGGGGGACCGCATCGCCAAGGCGATGCCTCCCTCGATCCTGGGCAAGGACCCCACCCTGGACCAGGTGCTCACCCAGCCCCCTCCCTCGGCGCCGTCGGAGGTGAAGGATTGGTACGCCAACGCACATGGCTTGCGGGACTTGTATGAGACGGACCCGGCGGCTCGGGAGATCGTCGACGCGGCACGAGGTTTGGAGGGGCTGCGCCGGCAGGACTCGATCCACGCCGCCGCGGTGGTCATCGCCCCTGAGCCGCTCACCAACATCGTCCCGTTGCAGCGCAAGGGGGAGAGCGCGGAGACGGTCACCCAATTCGAGATGCACGGCGTCGAAGAGCTCGGCCTGCTCAAGATGGACTTCCTCGGCCTCCGCAACCTGTCGATCATCGAGCGCTGCCTCGAGCTCGTGGAGCAGTCCACCGGGGAGAGAGTGGATATCGACAACGTGGCCCTCGACGACGAGGCAACCTTCGAGCTGCTCCAGTCGGGAGACACGATCGGCGTGTTCCAGATGGAGGGCACCGCGATGCGAGCCCTGATCCGGTCCCTGCAGCCGGACAGCTTCGACGACGTGGTGGCGCTGGTCGCCCTGTATCGCCCGGGCCCCATGGGGGCCAACATGCACAATCTCTACGCCGACCGCAAGAACGGCCGGGCGCCGGTCGAGGAGCTCCATCCCGCCCTAACCGACAAGCTGGCGGACACCTATCAGATCATGGTCTACCAGGAGCAGGTGATGATGGTGGCCCAGGAGCTTGCGGGGTACACCATCGCCGACGCAGACAACCTGCGCCGGGCGATGGGGAAGAAGATCAAGTCGGTGATGAAGGCCGAAGAGGAGAAGTTCGTCCAGGGCTGTCTCTCCCAGGGCCACACCGAAGAGACGGGCAAGGACACCTTTCGGCTCATCGAGCACTTCGCCGGCTATGGCTTCCCCAAGGCACACGCGGCGGCTTACGGGCTGGTCGCCTATCAGACCGCCTATCTCAAGGCGCACCACCCCGCCGAATACCTGGCGTCCCTGCTCACCGCCACCAAGCGGGACAAGGACCGGACCGCCATCTACCTCAACGAGTGCCGCCAGATGGGTGTCGAGGTGCTCGTGCCCGATGTCAACGAGTCCGAGTCCGACTTCACCGTGCACGAGGGGAGGATCCGCTTCGGCCTGTCCGCGGTGCGCAACGTGGGGGAGGGCGTCGTGGAGAAGATCGTGGAAGCCCGCACCGAAGAGCCCTTCGCGTCGTTCTCCGATTTCGTCGACCGGGTGGACACCTCGGTGCTCAACAAGCGGACGGTGGAGTCGCTGATCAAGGCGGGGGCTTTCGACGGCCTCGGGGTGCCCCGCAAGGGCCTGACCCTCATCTACGAGCAAGTGCTCGACGCCACGCTGGAGCGGCGGCGCAACGAGGAGATGGGCCAGTACTCGCTGTTCGCAGGAGAGTCCGGGGCGCCTGACACTTCGCGCATCGAGATCCCCGACCTGGAGTGGCCGCAGAAGATCCAGCTCGCCTTCGAGAAAGAGATGCTCGGCCTCTACGTCTCCGATCATCCCCTGCTCGCGGTCGGCCCGCAGCTGACATCGGCGACGACGGCCCGAATCTCCGGGCTAGAGGAGCTGAGCGACCGAGCGTCGGTTGTGGTGGGCGGGATCGTGGGCTCGATCACCCGGCGCTGGACCAAGAGCGGCGATCCGATGCTGTTCTTCCAGCTAGAGGATCTGGAGGGGTCCGTGGAGTGCATCGCCTTCCCCAGGACGGTGCACGACTACGGGCCGCTGATCGCCGAGGACGCCGTGATCGTGGTCTCCGGACATCTCGACCATCGCGGAGACGACGTCAAGGTGGTGGTCCGTGAGATCAAGGAGCTTCCGGTCAGGGACGACTCGATGGTGCGTCTCACCGTTCCTGCCGCCCGCCTCACTCCGGAGGTGGTGGTGAACCTGAAGTCGATCCTGGCCAATCACCCCGGCCCGGCGTCGGTCTTCCTGGAGATGACCGACGAGTCCTCCTGCAAGGTCCTCAAACTGAGCGACGCCCACAAGGTGGAGCCTCGCTCTGCCCTCTTCGCGGAGCTCAAGGAGCTGTTGGGGCCTCGGGCGGTGGTGTCCTGACTCGACCAGGCGGAGAGTTCCGGGACCAGGCGAGGAGTCTCGAAGCCGCCTATCTGGAGTCGAGCGATCCCATCGAGCAGTCCGGCTTCCACGGCGGACGGGAGCGATGGGTGGCCGAACGGTCGCCGTTGGTCGAGGGAATCGACAAGGACGGGGACTTCCTTGACGTGGGGTGTGCCAACGGCCTCTTGGCTGCTGACGTCGCAGAGTGGGCGGATCAAAGGGGGTTCCGGGTGGTTCCTCACGGAGTCGATCTCGGGCAGGGGCTCATTGAATTGGCTAGAGGCCGATTGCCCGAGCACTCGAGAAACTTCTCGGTTGCCGATGCATGGACCTGGGAGCCTGATCGGCAGTGGACCTTCGTGTACTCCCTACTTGATCTCAGCCCGGAGGAGTTGTGGTGCGAGTGGGTCAGGCGTCTCCTCTCCTGGGTAGAGCCGGGCGGGCGTCTCATCGTTGGGTCCTACGGGAGCCGGTCCCGCGGGGAGCCACCTGTAGATGTGAAGAGAGTTCTCGAGGACTGTGGGCTCGAGGTGGCGGGCTGGTCGGCTGGGGGAGAGGGTCCGATTACCCGTTTTACCTGGGTGAACAAGAGTTAGCGACAATTTTCGCGTTCTGGGGCCGAGAGGGTGGAATCTGTCCCTCGGCGAACGTATGTTCGTGACTATGAGGTTTGATCAGCTGTCTACTGACGAGTTGGAGCAGCGGCTCGCGGCCAGCCAGGAGCTGCAGAGCCGTCTCCGGGCCGATGACCTCGAGGTGCTCGAGGAGTTGGATCGTCGTCAGGTGGCCACCGCCGATGGCTGCAAGAGCATGTCGGAGTGGGTGGCGACCCGGCTCGATGTCAGTCTGGAGTCGGCGAAGAGCCTGGTGCGGACCATGCGTCGCACTGCGGAGCGTCTCGACCTGCGGGAGTTGTTGGCGGCCGGTGAGGTCTCTTTCGACCGGGTGGAGGCGCTGTCGAGGATTCCCGAGGATGTGGGATTGCTCCAGCACTTGGATATTTCCGGGGTGCTGTCCGAGGCGGCGAAGCGGGTGCGGGTCACCGCCGAGGACGAGGCCCGGTCTGCTGATGACCAGTTTCTGGTGATGCAGCCCTCCCTGGACGAGTCGTGGTGGAAGCTGTGGGGCGGGTTGGACGGCTACGGCGGAGCCATCGTCTCCAAGACCCTGAGCGAAGCCGCCGACCAGCTCCCCGCCCTCCCCGACGGGACTCGTGGCGATTCCTCGTGGCGGAGAGCCAATGCCCTGGTGCAACTGTGCGTCTCCGACGAT
>JAHWLC010000048.1 GCA_019347585.1 Actinomycetota bacterium
GCTGACGCAGTACCGCAAGGACCTGGCGGCGAAGACCCTGGAGAGCTGAGCGGATACCATCCCCGGCAGATGAGCGAGACCGACTTCGAAAAGCCCGATCCCCACGACTTCCTCGGCATCGACAGTCTGCTCTCCGACGAGGAGGCCCTGCTCCGGGACACGGTGCGGAGCTACGTGGAGAACGAGATCAATCCCCATGTCGCCGAGTGGTGGGACGAGGGTCGCATCCCCCATCAGGACCTGGCCGCCGCTTTCGGGGAGCTCGGGATGCTGGGGATGCATCTCGAGGGCTACGGGTGCGCCGGAACCTCCGCCACCCAGTACGGGCTCGCCTGTCTGGAGCTCGAGGCCGGCGACTCGGGCATCAGGTCCTTCGTGTCTGTGCAGGGTTCCCTGGTCATGTTCCCCATCTGGAAGTTCGGCTCCGAGGAGCAGAAGCAAAGCTGGCTGCCGCGGATGGCGAAGGGAGAGGTGATCGGCTGCTTCGGCCTGACCGAGGCCGACTCGGGGTCCGATCCCTCCTCGATGCGGACCAGCGCCCGCAAAGACGGGGCGGACTGGCTGATCAACGGGTCGAAGATGTGGATCACCAACGGCTCCATTGCCGATGTCGCCATCGTCTGGGCCCGAACCGACCAGGGCGTCCGTGGCTTCATCGTCCCCACCGATACCCCGGGCTTCTCGGCCCCCGAGATCAAGATGAAGGCCTCGTTGCGAGCCTCGGTGACGTCGGAGCTGATCCTCGACGACGTCCGCGTCCCCGAGGAGCTCGTTCTCCCCGGGGTCGCCTCGATGCGGGGACCGCTCTCTTGTCTCAACGAGGCCAGGTTCGGTATCGCCTTCGGGGCGATGGGGGCGGCCCGGTCCTGCTACGAGACCGCCCTCTCCTACTCGAAGGAGCGGGAGCAGTTCGGCACGCCTATCGGCGCCTTCCAACTCACCCAGCGCAAGCTGGTGGAGATGATGGTGGCGGTGCAGAGAGGGACGCTTCTCGCCATCCACCTCGGCCGACGCAAGGACGAGGGTGACCTCAGCCCGGAACAGGTCTCGTTCGGGAAGTTCGACAACGTGCGCAACGCGCTCGAGGTGGCTCGCACCGCCCGATCGGTCCTGGGGGCCAACGGGATCACCCTGGAGTACCCGGTCTTCCGGCACATGGCCAACCTGGAGACCGTCTACACCTACGAGGGCACCCACGAGATCCACACCCTGGTGATGGGTCAGGCCATCACCGGCCACCAGGCCTTCAATTAGTCGTTTCTGTGAGTAGAAAGCTCCGGAATCCGGGCCTTTCCACTCACAGAAGCTCGGAGAGGTTCCCGTTTCGGGCCACCACGAGGTCTTCGAGGCCCAGCCACTCGACGATCAGGTCGAGCTCCCTGCGGAGGGCGCGGGCAACCCGCTTCTGGTCGACTCCCTCCTCGGCGAAGGCCCCCTTCACCTGGAGGGTCTCGTCCCGCCGGCTGCTCTTCAGGTCGACCCGACCCACCAGGTCGCCGTCGAGGAGGAAGGGGAGCACGTAGTAGCCGTAGACCCTCTGCGGCTCGGGGACGTAGATCTCGATCCGATAATGAAAGTCCCACAGCCTCTCCACCCGGGGGCGATACCAGACCAGGCTGTCGAACGGCGAGAGCAGGGTGGTCCCGCGGGCGCTGCGGGGGAGGGTTGCGTCAGGATGCAGGTAGGCGGAGGCGCCCCAACCCTCCACCTCCACTTCGGTGAGTCGCTCCGAGTCGACCAGCCTGCGGATGATGGGGCGGGCCATCGGCATGCTGATCCGGTAGTAGTCGGCGAGGTCCTCGGCGGTCCCGACCCCCAACGCCTCGGCGGCGAGCATGATCAGCTCCTCGGGGCCCTCCTCACCTTCCGGCGTCTCGGTGTTGAGATGCTCCTCGGGTATCACCCGCTCGGTGAGGTCGTACATCCTGGTGAAGTTGGGGCGGTCGGCGACGGTCACCTTCCCTTGCAGGAACAACACCTCCAGCGCCACCTTGCCGTTGGACCAGCCCCACATCGAGCTCCGGTCCCGCTCTCCCGGCGCTCTCAGATCCCGGGTCTGGAGGGGGCCTCGCTCCTCGACCTGCTCGAAGACCTCCTCGATGTACCCGGGGTGGTTCTCTTCGAGCTGCCGCATCCGGTTCCACTTGACGCCCCGCTCCATCCGCCAGCGGAACAGGCGGTGATGCTCGGTCGGGATCAGCGATGCCTCATGGCCCCAGTACTCGAAGACCTCGCCCGAGCCCCACAGCCAATCGTCGAGGGCCTCCCGGTCGTAGGGCCCGATCCGGGAGAAGAAGGGGAGGTAATGGGTCCTGCTGAACACGTTGACCGAGTCGAGTTGGACCAGGCCGATCTGGCCCAGGACCTTGCGGAAGTGCCTGACATCGACCCGACCCGTCGCCCGCCCCTCGGTCAATCCTTGTGCGGCCAGGGCGAATCGCCTGGCCTGGTCGACGGTCAGTGTTCGCATCAGACTCCGAAACTAACCGTCATGGCATGATCTAGCCCGGTGATCGAGCGATACACGCTGCCCGAAATGGGCGCGATCTGGTCGGAGCAACGCAAGCTGGAGACGTGGCAGCGTGTCGAGGCGCTCGCCTTGGAGGCCTGGGAGCAGCTCGGCGACGTGCCCGAGGGCACCGCGGCGGCCGTGGCCGAGGCGGTGTGCCCCACTGCCGAGGAGGTCGCAGAGAGGGAGAGGACGACCAACCACGACATGGCCGCTTTCGTCGACCTGCTCGGGGAGCGCTCCGGCGAAGATGCCGCGGCCTGGGTTCACTATGGCCTGACCTCTTCCGACGTCCTCGACACCGCGGGTGGGGTGGTGCTTCGGGATTCCGCCGACTTGCTCCTCGATGCCCTCACCCGTCTACTGGAGACGGTGCGGGACAAGGCGCGGCAGCATCGGGACACGTTCATGGTGGGGCGCACCCATGGGATTTGGGCGGAGCCCACCAGCTTCGGGATCAAGCTCGCCGGGTGGGCCTTCGAGTTGGCCCGGGACCGCGCCAGGCTCGGCCGCGCCCGCGATGCGGTGGCCGTGGGCAAGCTCTCGGGGGCGGTGGGGACCTACGCCCATGTCCCGCCCCTGGTCGAGGCTCATGTCTGCAACGCGCTGGGGCTCTCCATCGAGCCCGCCTCGACCCAGGTGACGGCGAGGGACCGGCATGCCGAGTATCTGGCCACTATGGCGATAGTCGGTGCCTCCATAGAGCGGATGGCCACCGAGATCCGTCATCTGCAGCGTTCCGAGGTGGGGGAGGTGAGGGAGGCCTTCGCCAAGGGGCAGAAGGGGTCCTCGGCCATGCCGCACAAGCGCAACCCGATCCTCTCCGAGCGGATGACCGGGATGGCCCGGCTGCTCCGCGGTTATGCCCAGGTGGGGCTGGAGAACGTGGCCCTCTGGCACGAGCGTGACATCTCCCACTCCTCGGCGGAGCGGGTGGTCCTGCCGGACGCCTCGATCGTCCTCCACTACATGCTGGTGAAATTCGGCGATCTCGTCGCCGACCTCGTGGTCGATGCCGAGCGGATGCGCTCCAACCTCGAAGCGACCCAGGGGCTCGTGTTCAGTCAGGGGGTCCTCCTGGCCCTCATCGAGGAGGGGATGACGAGGGCCGAGGCCTATCGGATCGTGCAGAGGCACGCCATGAGCGCCTGGGAGGGGGAGAGGTCGCTCCGGGAGCTGCTCGCCGATGATCCCGAGGTGGGCCTCGACCAGGATCGGCTTGCGGCGTGCTTCAGCTTGGAGCGGGTCGCCGACACGGCAGCCGTGGTCTTCGAGCGCCTCGCCGAGCTCGACGTCAGCTGATGTAGACCGTGCCGGTGAACAGACCGGCGAGACGGCCGTCCTGCCGGGTCACCTCGGCGCGGTACGTCCCCAGCGTCCGGCCCCGCGACACCTCCCGGACCCTGGCCTGGAGACGGTCACCCTCGCTCGCCGCCGCGGTGAGCACGAGGTGGGTGTCGATGGCGACGGCCCGGTCCCCCGCGGAGTTCGAGGCGAGGGAGAAGGCACAGTCCGCCAGGGAGAACATCACGCCGCCATGACCGACGCCGAGGAAGTTGAGATGCTCGGAGCGCATCTCCATGGCCACCACGATCTCGTCGGAACCGACCGAGACCAGCTCGACACCGAGCTGTTGGGCGTAGGCATCCGCAGCGAGCAGGGCGACAACTCGCTTCTCGTCGAAACCCGACATCCCGGCCAGCGTAGAGAGCGGGGACCGACCCGCTACCCTCATCCCGCGTGCCAGCGCTTCCCCATATCGCCTCGGGCAAGGTCAGGGAGATCTACCAGATCGACTCCGAGCATCTCCTCTTCGTCGCCACCGACCGCATCTCGGCTTATGACGTGATCCTCCCCCAGCTCATCCCGGACAAGGGCCGTGTTCTCACCGGATTGAGCCTCTATTTCTTCGACCTCCTCGACACCCCCAACCACCTGGTGACCGTTGACCTCGGTGGCGTCGACGGTCTCGACGACGCGGACCGCAACGATCTGGAGGGCCGGTCCATGGTGGTGCGCCGGGCCGATGTCGTCCCCGTGGAGTGCGTGGTGCGCGGTTATCTCTACGGATCCTCGTGGCGGGAGTACCGCGACGGCGGAGGCCCCACCACCGAGCATCTTCCCTCTGGTCTGCGACTGGCCGAACGGCTGGACGAGCCGATCTTCACTCCGGCGACCAAGGCGCAGACCGGCCACGACGAGAACATCACCGAGGAGGAGACCCGTGCTCTCGTCGGCGACGACCTCTACGAGGAGCTGCGGGAGCGATCGATCGACATCTACCTGCGGGCCGCCGGGCACGCCGCGGAGCGGGGGGTGATCCTGGCCGACACCAAGTTCGAGTTCGGGTTCAGCGACGGGGAGTTGCTCCTGGTCGACGAGGTCCTCACCCCGGACTCCTCCCGCTACTGGCCGGCCGACCGATGGAGTCCCGGCAGCGAGGTCCCCTCGTTCGACAAGCAGTACGTCCGGGAGTGGCTCGAGCGCCAGCCATGGGACAAGACGCCCCCGGCCCGCTGGTATCGCCTATGGAGCGGACTTCCTCGATCACCGCCTCGATGGCCTTGAGCCCTTCGATGGCGGCTTGGATGAGGTGAAACGCGGCCCGACGCCCGGCCCGGCCTAGCGCTGCCAGCGAGGGCGACGGCTCGCTCATTCCGGCATCTCGGAGAACGTGACGAGGAGGGTGCCTCCCTCGAGGCGGGCCCGGGTCACCTCGCGGCGATGAAGCACGTCGGGGAGGATGAACGACCGCCGATAGGGGCCGAGCTGGACGTAGAGCTCGTGGCCGTGCCGGAACACCTCGAGATCGACCCGTTCCACGAACGGGACGTCGAGCTCCATGGTCACCGTCGAGCCGTCTTCGACGATGCGGAAGGGGCTCTTCGCTTCGAAGTCGAAGATCGGGTCGATGCCTCCGTAGAGCTCATGAGCCATGAGACGCAGCCGTTCGAGACCCACCATCTCGTCGTCGAAGAGCCGAAGCCGAAGCCGCGGCACCTCGGCGAAGGCGTCGTCGATGGTGTCCAGATGCCCCTTCTGGATGGTCCTCCATCTCTCGAAGTAGGGGTCGGCCACCAGATCGGGGAGCACTCTGTTCACCACCACGCCGTCGACTCCGTACCCGAACAGCCCCAAGTAGCTGTAGGTGCGACGGGCCTCGTCGATCACCATCTTCTCCGGGTTGATCACCAGCCGAGCCGAGGTGACCTCGGGCCGTGACAGGAGCTCCTTCACCGCTTCCACCGACTCGAAGACCGACTGGGCGGCCCCGAACACCTCGTCCTGGGGAAGAGGTAGGTCGGTGATCCGGCTCAGCAGAGGACGGGCGGCACGCATCAGCCGTCGCTCGGTGGGCATCACCTTCTCGAAGTACCAGGAAAGCACCTCGGGCAGCGACAGCAGCCTCAGAGTCTCCGCGGTGGGGGCGCAATCGACCACCACCACCTCGTAGTCCCCCGAGCGGGCATGCCTGTTCACCTCGAGGAGGGCGAACAGCTCGTCCATTCCGGGGAAGATCAGGAACTCCTCCGCCTCGATCCCGGCGGCGCCTCCCCAGTCGAGGACCTCCATGAGCTGGCGGCGAATCGAGCCCCAATGCCGGTCTAGTTGCCGCTGGGCGTCGATCTGCTGGGCATGGAGCCGGTCGACGACCGGTGTCGGCTCGGCGCCGAGGCCCACCGCGAGCGCATCGGCGAGGGAGTGGGCCGGATCGGTGGAAGTGACCAGGGTCGGGTAGCCGGCATCGGCGGCGGCCAGGGCGGTCGCCGCGGCCACCGTGGTCTTCCCCACCCCGCCCTTACCGGTGACGAGGACAATCCTCATCGGCTCAGGCGCTCTCCAGCACCCGCTTGCGCAGGCCCCGCAAGGCGGTGGTGACGATCTGCTTCTCCGCCTGCCGGCGCACGAAGCCGGGGAGGTTGAAGTCGAGCTCGACCCGAAGCGAGTACACGACCTCGGTGGAGCCGTCCTCTCGCGGCGTGAACTGGTAGGAGCCCTCCAGCATCCGTAGGTCCTCGCTCTCCTCGGCCGCCCAGCTCAGCAGGTGGGGCCGGTCATGGGTGTAGCGGAGGACGTACTCGATCTCCTTCACGAAGCCCTCGAGCACGAAACGAGCCCGTTCCACCCGGTCCTCGGGATCGGTGTCGAGGATCTCCACCTCTCTGACGCCGCTGGCCCACTCCGGGTACGACGCCACGTCCGCCGCGGTGTCGTACAGCACCTCGGGGCTGGCGTCGATCTCCAGAGCAGAGAAGGTTCCGTCGGTCATCGTCGCGAGAAGGATGATCCCAGAAACCCGAGGCTAGCCGACCCTGCCGCTCTGCACCGCACCGCCGGCGATCTTCCAATAGCGGCCCGTCGCCCGGAAGTAGCCGGTGTTGATGCAGCGTGTCGCCCCCACACGCCAGGTACTGGCCTGGGCCTGGTGGATGTCGCCGAACAGATGAAGCCGCGGCTGGTGAGTCTGCAGATATCGCAGCACCGGCCCGGAGCCTCGCTCCTCCCGCCCGGTGATGACATCGAGACGCAGCGGCCGCACCGCCGGGGGCACGTGGGTGCAGAGCACCTCGACGGGGCCCATCTGCCCGAGTAGAGCGGTCATCTCGTCGTCGGACACCTCGCCCTCGGCCCGGAGCGGTGTGGAGACCCCGCCCCCGACGAAGCCGAAGCTGACCCCGTCTACCTCGATTACTTCGCCGTGGACGTACCTGAAGCCCTCGGGGAGGGCGGCGACGAGCTTGGCCGGCCGGTCCACGTTGCCGTGGATCACCACACCGGATCCGCCCTGCAGGGCCTCCGCCACCTCGGCATACTGCCGCTCCAGCACCTCTCCGATGGCGTCCCTGATCTGATCTCCGCGCTCGCCCACCTCCCGCGTCCAGAGGGATCGCATCGTCTCGAAGTCGCCCTCTCCGCGCGCCGAAGAGGCGGCCCTGGCGAAGGTGATGCCGAGAACGTCCGCCACCGCTCCCTCGCCGCTCCGATAGTCGGTGAGGTTGGCGAGGTCGCCGAGAATGGCGATGGGCTCGCCCTGCTCGACCAGCCGGCGCAGGGCACCGGTGGCTCCATGGACGTCGGATACGAACAGCATCAGGCTCCGGTGCGGGTGAGGCTGTAGCGAACCCAGATCACGGAGAGCCCCGCCGCGATCAGGGAGAGGATCAGGGCGATCGGCCAGCTCAGATCGAGGGGCGAGAACTCGGCGGAGAGACCCCCCATGCCAAAGCCGACCAGCGCCGCGATCACGCTCTTACCGGCGAGCCCCAGGGCTTCCCCGGGGTCACGATCGGGGCGGCCCAGGTTCTCGGCGAATGCCGAGCCGAGGATGATCGCGAGCAAGCCGAGCACACCTATCGCCAGCGCGACCGCGTAGACCTTGACCATCGGCGC
>JAHWLC010000049.1 GCA_019347585.1 Actinomycetota bacterium
AGGGTCGACCCCTTGATCATCTCGGCGCTCTGGGGATCGACGACCACTCGGACGTCTCCGAACTCCTCGACCAGATCGGCGTCGTCGACCTGGGAGTCGAAGTACATCTCATAGGAGAAACCGCTGCACCCGCCGGGACGAACCGCCATGCGCAGAGCAAGACCGGCCTCGTCCTCGGACTGAATCAGCTCCGCCACCTTCTCAACGGCGGTGGGGGTGAGATCGACCGCCTTCTGGGGGCGGTTTGACTTGATGCTGAGTATTTGAGTCATGATTTACCTACCTGGTCCGACACTCATTGTAACCGCGTCACCGGTCCTGGCCATTCCCCTACCTTCGTGGGGGAAATTACCCTTGGTCTCGTGGTCACCAACGAGCAAGTGATGAAAACCCTGGAGGGCGTTCATGACCCGGAGCTGGGCGGCAACGTCGTCGAGCTGGGAATGATCACCGACGTCAGGATCGAGGACAGTGCTGTCGAGATCGGGCTCGCACTCACCATCGCCGAGTGCCCGCTGCGCAATCAGCTCGAGAACGACACCCGCCGCCGGGTCGAGGCGATGCCCGGTGTCGAACACGTCGCAGTCCGCACCACCGCGATGACCAAGAAGCAGCGCGCCGAGCTGATGAGCGTGGCGCGACGCAGGGTGAGGGAGCGAGCCGAGCCCACCCAGGTCGGCCCCACCACACGGGTCATAGCCATCGCCTCGGGAAAGGGCGGCGTAGGGAAATCGTCGATGTCGGTCAACCTCGCCGCCGGGCTGGCTCGCGAAGGGTTCGAGGTCGGACTGCTGGACGCCGATATCTGGGGCTACTCGATACCCCGCATGATCGGGGCGAAGGGCAAGCTCGAGGCCGACCCGGACAGCAAGCTCATCGAGCCGGTGGAGGTGTCGGGAGTGAAAGTGGTCTCCACGGGGCTCATCATCGAAGAGGAGGGGACCGCCCTGATGTGGCGGGGCCTGATGCTGTCCAAAGCCCTGGAACAGTTCTTGCAACAGGTGAACTGGGGGGACCTCGATTACCTGGTCATCGACATGCCGCCGGGCACCGGCGACGTGCAGATGGCGCTGACCCGGATGCTGCCCCAGGCTCAGATGGTGGTGGTGACCACCCCGCAGAGCGCCGCCCAGAGGGTGGCGACCCGGGTGGCCGACATGGCGCGCCGCTCCCACATGCCGGTGGTGGGAGTGATCGAGAACATGTCCGGAGAGGTCTTCGGCCGGGGCGGAGGCGACGAGCTCGCCGAGGAGCTGGGAGTGGCCATGCTCGGGTCTGTCCCCCTCGACCAGGCGGTGGTGGCCGGCGGCGACGCCGGCGAGCCGGTGGCTTTCAGCGACGACGCGGGCCCGGCGGCGCGGGCCCTACGCGAAGTGGTCGATCACGTCATCGCGGTGGTGCCGCCGGCCGAGCTGGAGACCTGCACCGGGCGCATCGCCAAGCTCATCGCCAACCTGGAGGACGGCGCCGCCTGATCAGCGCTCGGCGAGGGACTGCCTGATGGCGGTGGTGTCCTGGCCGATTCGGAAGAGAAGGGCGATCACCTCCAGCGTCACCCGGATCATGATCAGGTAGAAGACCAGGAAGACCAGGGCGAGGATCGCCGAGACAACGTCGCCGTTGGCCGCGGCGACGAAGAAGAACACCAGACCTGCCAGGCCGATGAAGACGATGGCGATCACGTAGATCACCTTGATGAACCTCAGCGCCACGAACGACTTGAACTCGAGGTCGAACAGCGCAGCGAAGAAACCCTGCTTCTCGGTCGGGGTGGGGCCTCTCTCCTCGGGAAAGTCGGGCGTGGACACGGTGCTTCTCCTCCAATTGCGGGCACCCGGAACCTTAGATCGGAACGACGCCCGATGACGGCGAGGTCCCAGGTCCGGGCGCCAGAGTGGTGACTAGTCCCCATGGGTCAATCGCAAACGGGTCTTTCGACCCGGGCCCCGATCGCTGAGAATTACCCCCGAACGTGCTTTACGTACGGTCTGGGCTGGGGGCTTGCAAAGGGAGGCCCCGAGAAGAGGACCCGCCAAGGGTCCTCTTCTTGCGTCCGGCCTCAGCCGCAGAGCCTTTTCACCAGCGGGTAGGGGTTGATCGCCGACCCTCCCCCGGGGTGGTATTCGAAGTGGAGATGGGGCAGCCACGAGGGGGCATTCCCGGTGCTCCCGTTGTACCCGATGACGGTCCCCTGGGCGACGTGTTGGCCGGCGGAGACATCCGCGAACCCGTCGAGGTGGGCGTAGTAGTACTGGTCGCCGGCGTCGGACATGAAATAGATCGACTTCCCCCCCAAGGAGCTGTTGGAGAAGCGGCGGATGGTCCCCGAGTAGATGGCGACGATCGGGGTGCCGCGTGCGGCGATCATGTCGACCCCCCGGTGACTACGGCCCCCGGAGCGGGGGTCGCCCCAGCTGTCCGTGAAGGAGACCGCACCGGCGACCGGGCAGGTGCCACCCGAAGTAGCGGGTAGAGGGGGAGCCGGCGCTGTGGTCGTGGTCGTGACGACCGTGGTGGTCGGTGAAGGTGCAATGGTGGCAGTGGTGGCGTCCGAAGAGGTCGCCGTGGTGGTGGTCGTGGAGGTGGCCTGTCGCGCCGCCTCCTCGGCCCGGGCCCGCTCTTCGGCCTCCCTCCTGCGCCTTTCCTCCTCCTGGCGTCGCCTCTCCTCCTCTTCGCGCCGCTGCTGCTCGATGAGCTGGTCGTAGACCTCCTGCGCCGCGACCAGGTCCTCCTGAAGACCGGCGGCCATCTCCTCCATCTCGGCAGCCAATATCTGCTGCTCTGCAGAGGCCTCGGCCAGACGCTCCGTCTGCCGGTCCAGCTCGCGCCGGAACACCCGAAGCTGGTTGATCACGTCGGCGTCGAAGCCGTTGACCTCCTTCAGGTAGCTGAGGCCGGCCCCGTTCCCGCCGTCGCTGGCGGCGAGCAGCGCGGTCAGGTTGGAGGCGCTGGTCGATCCCATGTACATCTCCACGGCGACCTCCTCGACTCGGCCCCGCAGCTCGGCGAGTTGGACGTGGGCGTGCTCGATGGATGCCTGGAGCTCGGCGATCTCGGCCTCGAGCTCTGCCTGGCGAGCCCAGGTCTCCTGGATGGCGGCCCCCAGCTCCTGGGACTCGGCAACGATTCGGTTCACCTCGCGACGCGCCTGGTCGATGTCCTCGTCGGTCACCTGGGCGAAGGCGGGAATCGCCACCACGAGTGCGAGCAGGGCGCTGAGTGTCCGGGCTGTGTGTTTCATGGGGAAGGGAGCAGGACGAGCCTGTCGTCGTCCCAGGCTATCCGCCCTTCTTCTGCGAGCAACCCGACATGGGCCGCGACCGACCGCGCCGCCAAAGGATGCAGCGAGCTGTCCACTTCGGCGTAGACCTTCCCGACCACCTCGGAGACGGTCTCGCATCCGGACCTGATGGCCTCGAGGACCTCCTGGTGGCGCCGGAGACGATGAGCCAGGTACCAGTCGATCATGGACCGGGGATCGTCGATCTCGTCGCCATGGCCGGGGAGCATCTTGCGGGCACCGACGCCCTGGACCTTGCGCAGCGAGCGAAGATAGGCCCCCATGTCCTCGACCATCACCGTCGAGCCGCCGATGACGTGATCTCCGGTGAACAAGACGTCGCCGGCGCGGAAACAGAGATGGTCTCCGGAGTGGCCCGGCGTGTGGAGCACCTCGAGCCGCAGGGAACCGACCGCGAAGCGAGCCCCGTCGAGCAGCCGGATATCGGGCTCGAATGAGGGACCCGGGGCGTAGCCCACCGCGGGAACCCCCACCTCGCTCGCCAGCGGGTTGGCCATGGGGGCGTGGTCGCTGTGGGTGTGGGTGACCAGCACGGACTGCAGCCTCCTCGCGGCGACGACCTCCATGATCGCCCGGGCGTGGGCTGTGTCTACCGGGCCAGGATCGATCACGGTGACCGCCCCCGAACCGTCGTCGAGTACCCAGGTGTTGGTACCGGGGCCGGTGTAGGGCCCCGGATTTCTGGCCAAGACACGATCAATCCTCAGAAGTGCTCCCTCCACGCTGGTGTCGGTGGCGGCATCCTATGGCGCACGGTTGTGGGCCCTGCAACCTCCGGTTGTTAGGCCCATATATGGGACGAACCGCCTCGAGAAATCTCGAGGCGGTTCGCATACCGTTTTCTCGAGGTAGTTAGGCCCGGATACGGGCCTAACTACCGGAGGTTTGGAATCCCAAACGCGTGAAACTGGCACACTTCGCCCGTGGCCGAAGCCAATCCGTACCGGGCGCTTCCCGCCGTCGACGAGCTGGCGGGGCGTTTCGGCGAGCGCCTCCCCAGGTCCCTTCGCATCGACATCGCCCGGATGGCCCTCGATCAGGCGAGGCTCGACATCGCAGAGGGGAGGGAAACGGACGTGGACCGCCTGGGCGCCGGCCTTGCCAGGGCCGTGGAGAACAGTGCCCAGCAGCGTGTCGTCAACGCCACTGGCACCCTCCTCCACACAAACCTGGGGCGCGCCCCCTGGTCTGACCGGGCTCTCGCCCGCGCCCGGGAAGCGGCAGCCGGATACTCCAACCTCGAGCTGGACCTGGGGAGCGGAGAGCGGGGCCGACGGGGAGCCTATGTGTCGGCCTTGCTCCGCTCCCTCACCGGAGCCGAGGACGCGGTCGTGGTCAACAACAATGCCTCGGCCCTTCTCCTCACGCTGGCTGCTCTGGCCCCGGGAGCCTCGGTCCCGGTGGCCCGCGGCGAGCTCATAGAGATCGGCGGCGCCTACCGGCTGCCCGAGGTCATGGCTGCCGGCGGGGCCCGGCTGGTGGAGGTGGGGACCACGAACCGCACCAGGCTCGGCGACTATCACACCGCCCTGCAACTGCACCGCTGCGCCGCGATCCTCAAGGTGCACCCTTCCAACTACCGGATCGAGGGCTTCGTCGAGGAGGCCGGGCTCGGGGAGCTGGCTGCGCTCGCCGCCGCCCATGAGATCCCGCTCATCTACGACATCGGCTCGGGGTTGCTCGACGCCGAAACCCCGTGGATCCAGGGGGAGCGCCCGCCATGGGCGAGGCAGGAGCCGGCGGCCCGGCAATCGTTGCAGGCCGGGGCCGACCTCGTGCTGTTCAGCGGGGACAAACTGCTCGGCGGGCCCCAGGCCGGGCTCGTCGCCGGGAGCGGCGATCTGATCTCGATGCTGCGCGCCAACGCGCTGAGCAGGGCACTCCGACCCGACGGCGTGACCCTGGCGGGCCTCGCCGCCACCCTGGAGGCCTACGCGGAGGGAACAGTCGAGGAGATCCCCTTTTGGCGCATGGCGCTTGCCTCGTTCGAAGGGCTCGAAGGGAGAGCGGAGCGGCTCGCCGGCAAGGTTGGCGGCACGGTCGGACTCGGGCACTCGGCGATCGGGGCGGGGAGCGCACCGGGGGCCCGCATCCCCTCTCCGACGATCGCACTCGATGAAGGCGATCGACTCTTCGACTGCCTGCTGGAGTCGGCACCAGCCGTGCTGGCCAGGCGGGAGGAGGGGAGGCTGGTGATCGACCTTCGCTGCGTTGACGAAGAGGACGACGACACGATCGCCGACGCCATCCTTCGATGCCGCTGATCGGGACGGCCGGGCACGTCGACCACGGCAAGTCGACGCTCATCCAGCGGCTCACCGGCCGCGACCCCGATCGGTGGGAGGAGGAGAAGCGACGCGGCCTCACCATCGACCTCGGCTTCGCCTGGACCACCCTCCCCTCGGGCATCGAGGTCTCCTTCGTCGACGTGCCCGGGCACGAGCGATACCTGAAGAACATGCTTGCCGGGGTGGAAGCCATCGACGTGGCCTTGTTCGTGGTGGCCGCCGACGAGGGTTGGAAGCCCCAATCGGAGGAGCACCTCGCCGTCCTCGATCTTCTCGAGGTCGACCGGGGGGTCATCGCCCTCACCAAGCTCGACCTGGTCGACCCGGAGCTGGCCGAGCTCGCCACTCTCGAGGTGATCGAGCGCCTTCATGGGACGGCGCTGGCCGACGCCCCGGTGAAGCCGGTGTCGGCGGTGGATCGGCGGGGGATGGAGGAGCTGCTCTCCGCCCTGGACGACATCGTGGGCGCCGTCGCGGTAGACGACCAGAAGAGGCCTCGGCTCTGGATCGACCGCTCCTTCCCGGTCCGGGGGGCGGGAACCGTGGTCACCGGCACTCTGTTGGGAGGCGGTCTCGCCGTGGGCGACGAGGTGGTCGTGCACCCGGAGGCACATCGCGCCCGGATACGCGGGATCCAGACCCATGAGCGAGCGGTCGATGAGGTCAAGCCGGGGAGGAGAGTTGCCCTCAACCTCTCCGGCGTCGACCACTCCCAGCTGACCCGTGGCCAGATGGTGGGCGGCCCCGAGCACTGGGAGGTGACGACACGCTTCCTGGCCGAGGTGCGGGCGGCGCGGTACGTCGAGAACCTCGACCCCCGCGGCGCCTATCAGCTCCACGTCGGGACCGCCACCCTCCAGATGAGATTCGCCGGGATCGACGACGGCCACGCCGTGATCGTGACCGACGCGCCCTTTCCCGCCGCCACCGGCGACCCTTTCATAATCAGGGACACCGGGCGCCGGCTGGTGACCGCGGGCGGCAGGGTCCTCGACCCGTCTCCGGGTGGAGCCAAGCGAGCGCTCCGAGCGGCGGCTCGAATCGATCCCCGAGCGGCTCCCGACGCGATCGCGGCCGCCCTGCTCCAGACCAGGGGCAACGACTCGATTCGCCGTCTCACCGCCCACAGCCGTGGAGGGCGGCCCCCCGATGCCATCGAGATCGGCGATCGTTACCTGACGCCGGACGAGCTCGACGGGCTCGCCGGGACCATGAAGGAGCTGGTTGAGCAGTATCACCGGACCCATCCCCTGCGCCCGGGGGTTCCGGTGGCCACCCTTGCCGAACGGCTCGGGGTGGGCCAGGAGGTGGTGGGCCGAATCGTCGCAGACGACCAGAGCCTGCAGCGCGTCGGTCCGGACGTCTCCCTGGCCGATCACAGCGTCGAGCTCGGGGAAGGCGCCCGTGCCGCCTGGGAACGGGCCCGGGAAGAGCTGGGCCGGGGCCTGGCGGTCCCCACCATCGCCGAGCTGGGCCTCGACCCCGAGGTCCTGCATCTCCTGGTGCGCACCGGAGAGCTGGTGCGGATCGCGGACGACCTCGCCTTTCTCCCCGAGCAGGTGGCTCAGCTCGAGGAGCTGATCGAGGCGATGCCGGCCGACTTCACCGTCGCCGACTTCCGCGACGCCTCGAGCCTTTCCCGCAAATACGCGGTCCCCATCCTGGAATGGTCGGATCGCGAGGGCATTACCTTCAGACGAGGCGACACCCGAACCGTCAGGTGATCAGCCGGCCACCAGAGCTCGACGCTCCATCTCGGTGAGCCCGCCCCAGATCCCGAACGGCTCTCGAATCGAGATGGCGTGCAACGAGCATGGCTCGCGTACCGGGCACACTCCGCAGATGGCCTTGGCCTTCATCTCGCGTCTCTCACGTTCGTCTTTGCGCTCGAACGTCGAAGGTGGGAAGAACAGATACGCGTGGTTCCCACGGCACAACGCCCGCAGTTGCCAATCGGCCAAATCGGACACCCCAATTACCTCCCGCTCGCGACAGACAGCGGAGGCGAAGCTAACCAAACGGCCGGCTACCCACAAGGGAGAACCTGGAAATCGGCCACCTTATGTTTCGCGGTCTGTGACCATCCTGTCGACTTCCAGGTAGAGACCGTCGATCCCGGTCACCACCACCTCGGTCCCCTCCACGAGGCCGGCCTCGCGATGGCTGGTGGCCCTCCACCTCGCTCCCGCCACCTCCACCAGGCCGTCGGGATCGAAGTCGCCCAATGTCCTCCCCGTCAAGCCG
>JAHWLC010000004.1 GCA_019347585.1 Actinomycetota bacterium
CCCGAGGCCGTCGCGACCGGCGGGACCCTCACGAGCCGAAAGGAGCGCACGGTGGCACTGACCGAATCCGAGATGCTCGAGCTGGGCACCCAGGCCCCCGACTTCAGCCTGCCCGACACCGACGGCCGCACCGTCTCCCGGAGCGACTTCAGCGACGCCGAGGCGCTGGCGGTGCTGTTCATCTGCAACCACTGCCCCTACGTCAAGCACATCAGGGAGGAACTGGCCCGGTTCGCCAGGGACTATGCCGGCTCCGATTTGGGGATCGTCGCCATCTCCTCGAACGACATCGACCAATACCCGAGCGACTCGCCGGTGGCGATGAAAGAGGAGGCGAAGACTTACGGCTACACCTTCCCCTACCTGTTCGACGAGGACCAGAGCGTGGCCAAGTCGTACACGGCCATGTGCACCCCCGACTTCTTCCTGTTCGGGCCGGATCGAAAGCTGGTGTACCGGGGGCGTTTCGACGAATCCCGACCCGACAGCGGAGTGCCGGTCACCGGCAAGGACCTGCGGGCGGCGGTCGACGCCGTCCTCGGCGGCGACGAGGTCGACGAGCCGCACCGGCCGTCGATGGGCTGTTCCATCAAGTGGAAGCCGGGGAACGCGCCCGCCTACTTCAGCGGCTGAGCGCGGGCATGGCCAAGCAGTACGACTCCGCACCCGACATGGTGATCGATCTGGGTAAGAGGTATCAGGCCTCGCTCGACACCAACCACGGCCCCATCGAGATCGGCCTCCTCCCCGAGCGGTCACCGCTCGCGGTCAACAACTTCGTGTTCCTGGCCAGGGACGGTTTCTACGACGGGGTGATCTTCCACCGGGTCATAGAGAACTTCATGGTCCAGGGTGGCGATCCGACCGGGACGGGCCGGGGCGGCCCCGGCTACCGCTTCCGCGACGAGCTGGAAGGGGAGGGAAACTATGGACGGGGCACGGTGGCCATGGCCAACGCCGGCCCCAACACCAACGGCAGCCAGTTCTTCATCTGCCACGGCGACGTCGGTCTCCCCCACCAGTACACCATCTTCGGCGAGGTGACCTCGGGGATGGAAACGGTGGATTCCATCGCCACCACCGAGACGGACCGCTCCGACCGCCCCCACGAGGACGCCGTGATCAGGCGAGTCACGGTCAGCGAGGAGTGAGCCGGGGGTTCTGGGTGTAGGTCCCGGTGACGCTGGCCTCGGCCAGCACATGGCCCTCGATGGCGTCGCGTGCCTCCTGTCCGGTGAACTCTCCCTCCAGCGGGACGGTCTCGATGTCCAGGGCATAGAGGGTGAACACGTAGTGGTGGATCACGCTGTCATTCCAGGGTGGCGCCGGCCCGTCGTAGCCGTAGTACTTGCCCTGCATGTCGGAGTCGCCTGAGAACCAGCCGGTGAAGTCGTTGATCCCCTGACGGGAGCCGTGGGGCCCTTGCGCCGCATCCTGCCCACCTGCCACCACCCCGCTGGCGAACTCACCCTCGTCGATGGAGCGGAGGTCGGGTGCCAGATCGACCACCACCCAGTGGAAGAAGTCGACGCGTGGTAGATCGGGAGGCACCTCCCGGTCCTCCTCATTGACGTCGTCGCCGACACTGGGGACATCCCGGTCGTGGCAGATGAGGGCGAAAGACTTGGTCCCCTCGGGCACCCCGGACCACTCGAGCGCCGGGTTGATGTTGTCCGAAAGCGTGGCGTGCTGGTCGGGGTCGGGCTTGGCGAAGGCGTATCGGGCCGGGATCGGGCCATCGGGTTCGAAACTGGTGGTGATCAGTTTCATGCCATGACCCTACCGGCTGCGGAGGTGCTCGACCGTCCGAGCCAGCTCCTCCACCGACGGTGCATCGATCGGATCGAGGACGACCTGGATGTGATCGAGACCCGTCGCTTCGAAGGCGGCCAGCCCGGTGGCGATCTCCTCCCGCGACCCGGTGATCGGGGGAGACTCCTCCCTCGCCGTGGGGTCGCCCGGGCGGCGACCCGTGCCCCCGGGAAGCTGGACATGCACGGCGGCGGTCCTCCCGATCTGCCCCGGCTCCCTCCCCACATCCCGGCACGCCTCGTCCACTTCGCTCATGAGGGCAACGAGGCGATCGGGATCGTTGCCGTAGGAGGCATGCCATGTGTTCCACATGTCGACCAGCGGGAGGGCGATGCGGAGCATCCGGGGCCCGTTCGACCCCACCATCAGTTTCATGTCGGACCGGGCCGGAGGCTGCAGCTCCATCCCGCGCAGGGTGTGGTAATCGCCTTCGAAATCGATGCCGCCCTCCCGGATCAGGGTGGCGATGATGGTGAGCGCCTCCTCGAACCGGGAGACCCTGTGGTCGTAGGGAAACCCGAACGCCTCGTACTCCACCCGGTTCCAGCCGGCTCCCAGCCCGAGGATGAGCCGCCCCCCGCTGATCTGGTCGATCGTCGCCGCCTTCTTGGCGATCATCGCGGGTGCGTGGAAGCCGGTCGCCGCCACCAGTGGCCCGAGCTCGACCCGATCGGTCACCTCGGCGAGGGCGGCCAGCAACGACCACGCCTCCCATGGTCCCCTGGTCCCCCGTTCGTCCCGGTAGAGGAGATGGTCGCCCACCCACAGCGAGTCGAGCCCTCCTTCTTCGGCAGTGCGGGCGATGTCCCGGATCTCTCTCCACGACACCTGGCGCTCCACCTCGGGCAGCTGGACCCCGATCTTCATCTCGCTCATCATTCCGATCGTACGGTGGGCGACGCGCGCTACAACTGTGACCGGTGGACTCGGCTCTCAACCCAGGGCAGCGGCTGAAGGCTCTCGACGAGATGTCGGACAGGGTGTTCGACTTGGTGGTCATCGGTGGCGGGGTCACCGGGACCGGAGCCGCCCTCGATGCCGCCAGCCGCGGGCTGGAGGTCGCGCTCGTCGAGCAGCGCGACTACGGGAGCGGGACATCGAGCCGCTCCTCCAAGCTGTTCCACGGCGGGCTCCGCTATCTGGAGCAGCTCGAATTCGGGCTGGTGCGGGAGGCGCTCACCGAACGCAACCTGATGCTCACCACCATCGCCCCCCACCTGGCCAGACCGGTCTCTTTCGTCTACCCCCTGGTCCATCGATTCTGGGAGCGTCTCTATGTCGGGGCCGGAGTCCTCCTCTACGAGGCACTGGCGCGGGGAGCGGGCAACCCGCTCCCCCGGCATCGGCATCTGAGCAGAGAGGAACTGCTGGAGCTGGCCCCGGCACTCGACCCGTCACGCATCTACGGCGCGGTCAGGTATTGGGACGCTCTGGTCGACGATGCCCGGCACACCGTGACCGTGGCGAGGACCGCGGCCGCCCATGGCGCTCGTCTCGCATCGAGTACCCGGGTCGTAGGTCTCGATACGGGGAGCGGATCGATTCGCACCGTCCTCGCCCTCGACCTCGAGTCGGGCAGGGAGGTCGAGATCCGCACCAGGTCCGTGATCAACGCGGCGGGGGTGTGGAGCGGGGACATGCAGCGTCTCGCCGGCGGAGAGGGCCTGGAGGTCACCGCCTCCAAGGGGATCCACCTCGTGGTGCCCCGGGACCGCATCGCCTCTCAGACGGGGATCATCCTCCGCACCAGGGTCAGCGTGCTCTTCGTCATCCCATGGGGAGATCACTGGATCGTCGGGACCACCGACACGCCCTGGGCCCTGCGCCGGGCCCACCCGGCGGCGAGTCGCTCCGACCTCGACTACCTCCTGCGATGGGTCAGCACGGTCTTGGCTACCCCGATCACCCATAGCGACATCGTCGGGGTCTACGCCGGGCTCCGCCCGCTGCTCAGTGGGGAGTCCGAGGAGACTTCCAAGCTGAGCCGGGAGCACGCCGTCCTCGACCGAGGGGATGGGATGGTCACCGTGGCCGGCGGCAAGTACACCACCTACCGCGTCATGGCACGGGACGCCGTAGACGCCACCGCCCCCTACCTCGACCGGCCCCTGCCTCCCAGCCGGACCCACCGGATCCCGCTGGTGGGCGCGCTTGGCCGGGAGCGCCTGACGAGGCCGGACGCCATCGAAGAGGCCCAGTGGCGGCGTCTCCTCGGCCGGTATGGGGCCCTGGCCGGCGATCTCGCCGAACTGATCTCGGAGCAACCCGATCTGGGTGAGACCGTGGTCGGCGACTCGCCGTATCTGCGAGCTGAGATCGTCTACGCGGCCACCCATGAGGGGGCCCTCCACCTCGACGACGCCCTCACCCGGCGCACCCGGATGTCGGTGGAGACCAGGCATCGCGGACTGGATGCGGTCGCCGAGACGGCCCGGCTCATGGGCGACGCCCTCGGCTGGCCGGAGGAGACCAGGGAGAGGGAGATGGAGCACTATCGGGCCAGGGTCGCCGCCGAGATCGACTCGCAACGCCAACCCGACGACCGCACCGCCGACGCCGCCCGCATGGGCGCCCCCGACGTCAGGACCGGAGTTGCGGAATGAGTTTCTGTGTCAATTCACAGGTAAATAGCGCCCGCGAATTGACACAGAAACGGTTAGGGAGCCACCTCCGCGTCGGTAGGGATGGCCTCGGCGTCGTAGTTGCTGCGGACGTTCCACAGGGTCCAGCCCACCCCGCGGTCCTCGGCGGCCTGGACGGCCTGGCGAATCTGGCCGTTCGACCACCAGAAGGCCTGGAGCCAGGGCCGGAGCACGGTCCCCGGCGCAAGACGGGGCAGGGAGTCGTCGATGGCGTCCGCGGTCACCTCGTAGGGGGCGGCGTTGGGATCGGAGAAGCCCAGCCAGCCGGGCGAGTAGTGGCTGGGGTAGATCATCGGGCTGAGCACGTCGAGCCGGTCGCTCAGCTCCTCCGGCCGCTGGCCGACGCCCTGGTCGTCGGGAGAGGAGACCACTATCGAGAAGATGGCCGCCCCCAAGGCGCAGCCCTCCGCATCGAGGGCGGCCTCTGCCTTGGCGAGGAAGTCGGCGATCGCTCCCACCCTCTCGTCCTGGGAAAGTGAGCGCTGACCGGACACCTCGGCCGTCCTCCCCGCGGGAAATCTGACGTAGTCGAACTGGATCTCGTCGAACCCGAGGCGGCACGCCTCCAATGCGAGCTCGATGTTGTAGTCCCACACCGACTCGAGGCGAGGATCGAGCCAACGGCCGGCCAGCTTCTCCTCGGGCCGGGCCGCCACCCTGATCGCGTCCTCGAACACCACGATCCTGGTGACCAGATAGATCCCGTGCTCCTTGGCCTGGGCGATACGGGCAGCCGGGTCGTATGAGGGGACCACGGCGCCCATCTCCACGGCTTCGGCCACGCCGGTCTCGTAGAGGACGATCCCACCCTCCTGCTTCGTATCGAAGACAAGGGCGTTGACCGAGGTCTGGTCGGCGAGAGCGAGCAGGCCGTCGAACACCTCGTCGTCTCCGGCGATCTCTCCCCACACCCTTAGCCCCCGGATCACGGCCGGCTCCATGGCGACGACCAGCGGCATTGCGGAACCGTCCCATGCCACCTCGGCGCCCACCCAACCCGCCTTGGCTACGGAGATGGGAGCGGGGCTCACCGTCTCCATCGTGAAGGAGCCGTCGACCCCCGTCTCCACGCTTTGCTCCCCCACGGTCACCCGGGCCCGGGCGACCGGCTCCTCCTTGGGCCCGATCACCTGCCCGGAGAGGGTGAGCTGGGGCACAGTCGTCGTCGTCGTGGTCGTGGTGGTAGTGGTGGTAGTGGTCGTCGTCGTGGCCGACGAGGTGCTGGTGGTTTCCGCCACCGGGCCGGGGGCACACGCCGCCAGGGCGACCAGCAGGATCAGAGAACGCCGGGTCACGGCGCGACCGTAACCGTCAGGCGCCCCAGCGGAGCACCATGGCCGTGATCGTGAAGATGAGGAGCAGGGTGTCGAGGACGCCGGCCCGGCGAGCCGGGCCACGGCCGGGCGGGCAGTCTCGATGTCTCCTACCTCGATGGCCTCGGCGGCCCGGCGACACCCCAGGCCCCGGCCGCAGGGGGCTCCGGGGCCGGGCGATACCATCGCATCGTGGCCAGGAAGAGCCAGCCAGCGGGGTGCCGGGATGTGGCTCTCGCCATCGCCCTTCTCCTCGCCATGGCCGCGGTGTTCCTCGGGGTCGGCCTGGCGCTGATTCGCGGAGACCAATGCACCAACGCGTGCGAGAGCCTGGCGCTGGCCCTCCTCTACGCGGCGGGCCCCGTCTCCGCCCTCTTCGGCGTGCTCTTCGGAGGGATCGTGCTGGCCTGGCCACTCGATGCCACGCTTTGGGTCGCCGCCGGGTTCCTCGCGGGCCGGATCGCCGATCGCAGGCGACAAGGGTCTCTGGGGGTCGCCCTGGTGATGGTGGTCGCCGCCCTCGCCTACGGACTAGTCCTCTCGCAACTCGTGGAAATAGCCGTTTAGACCGGCTCCCGGTCACGTAACGTGGGCAAGGTATGCAAAAGGTGGCTATCAGGGCGGGCAGTCTCTGGCTCGCCGCGATGATGTTGACCGCGGCCTCATACGGGGGTGCCGCCCTGTTCCGTGCTCCCCATCCCGGTGGGGACCTGCAACCGGTCGACGGCGCCGAGAGGGTGATCCAGCTCCTCCAGGGCGGGCAGTCGGTGCTCTGGACCACCCTGGAGGGGACGGTCAGCCTCTACACCGTGATCGGATGGCCCAGCAGCCACGACGATGCCGAATTGGGTGGCGCCCTGATGATGCGCACCCCCTCCGACGGCGGCGCCGGCGTGATCGACTTCGGGGAGAAGCCGATGACGCTGCAGTTCGAACTCGGCGGCTAGCCAGACCGGCTACACCGCCAAATACTGGGTCAGGTCCTCCTCGGCGAAGGGCCCCACTGCCCCGATCATCCTGGTCTCCGCCCCGTAGAGGTCGGCAGCCACCGACCGCACCTCGTCCAGCCCCACCGCATCGAGCTTGGCCAGCCTCTCGTCGACGGAGAGGTGCTCCATGCCGGCGAGCTCGTCCCGGCCGAGACGGATCATTCGGCTGTTGCCGTCCTCCAAGGCGAGGGCGAGGCCGCCCCGCATCGATCCCTTGGCCCGCTCCAGCTCCTCGGGGGTGATGCCCTCCTCCACGGCCTTGGCCAGCTCGGCCCGGATGATGCCGAGGGCGGTGTCGGTCTGGGATGGCGTCGTCCCCACGTACACCCCCCAGGCTCCGTTGTCGGCATAGGCCAGCTTGAACCCGTAGATCGAGTAGGCGAGGCCCCGCTCCTCACGCACCTCCCGGAAGAGACGCGAGGACATGCCGGAGCCCATCACGTGGTTGAGGACCTCGAGAGCCCACCTCCGCTCGTCGGTGCGGTTGATCCCCGGCCCGCCGAGCACGATGTGAGCCTGCTCGGTGTCGCGTCGGGTGACGTTGACCCGGGGCGACACATCCGCCGGGGCCAGGTCGTGGTCCACGGCGTCCCCCGACCAGTCCCCGAATCTCTCCGACACCAACTCGACGAACTTGTCGTGATCCACCGACCCCGCGGCGGCTACCACCATCGACCCCGCTCCGTATCTCCGCTTCCAGTAACCGTCGATGTCGTCCCGGGTCATGGCCCGGATCGACTCCCGGCTGCCCAGGACCGGCTCCTCGAGTGCGTGGTCGGCGAAGACGGCGCGGGTGAAGTTCTCGAAGGTGACGTCGTTGGGATCGTCCTCGTACATGTTGATCTCCTCGATGACCACCTGCCGTTCCGCGTCGATCTCGTGAGGTCGGAAGGCGGGGCGCTGAATGATCTCGGAGAGGACGTCGAGGCCGGTATCGAGGTCCTGGTCGAGGAGACGAGCCCAGAAGCAGGTGTACTCCTTCGAGGTGAAGGCGTTCGACTCGGCACCGATGGCGTCGAATGTATCCGAGACCTCTCGGGCCGAGAGCTTCTCAGATCCCTTGAACAGCAGGTGCTCGAGGAAGTGGGACACCCCGGCCTCGTTCTGGTTCTCGTCCCTCGACCCGGTGTCGAGCCAGCACCCGAGGGCCACGGATCGCAGTGAGGGCATCTCCTCGGTGATGATGCGGAGGCCGTTGCCCAGGGTGGTGAGGTCGTAGTGCACACGATGAGGGTATTACGGGGGAAGGCGAATCGGATGCCGCCACCGGATGAGTTGCCAGGCATGAGACAATGAACGGCTTGTGCGCGCGCGAAACCAGACATTTCTCGCCGATCTGATCGGGCCCGAGGACCAGGCCATCGAGGCCGTGGTAGGGCGCTATCAGAAGGTCGCGCCTGCGGTGACACGTCTCGCCAGGGGGCTGTCCGAGAACCCCAACCTGAAGGTCAGGCTGGGGCCGCAGGCCGCCGCCGGTGAGGACGAGATCGTCTGTGACCCCCGGATTTTCCAGGCGGCCTACCACCGCAACGCTCCGGTGACCCCCGACGAGGTGGCGCTGGCCTCGGCCCTCCACGAAGTGCTCCACCTCGTCTCGACGAATCTCGAGGAGACCCGGCCCCTGCCCGAAGGCTGGCCGGTGGAGGCAAAGGTCGCCGCCGACGTCGAGGTCGATCTGCTCACCGCGCTGGACCGCACCGGCAAGCCCCTGGCCGAGGTGCTCTTCTTCAGCCTCGAAGACGCCCGCCAGGAGCTCCAGGGCCTCGGCTTCTACCCTGGTGCCCGCTCCGTGCTCGAGGACCTCTACATGTCCTCGCTGGGCCAGGCCATCTCGAAGGCCGGGGCGCTGAGCCAGTTCGTGCTGGGCTGTTTCCTCCTCACCGCGCGGTACGTGGAGCGCGAGGTCCTGGAGCGACGCTTCGAGGCCAGGGCCGCGATCGCTCTTGCCGACGGCACCGAGCATTGCCTGGCGGCGGCCGTCGCCGAGGATCCCTGGGAGGTGGCCCAGCTCGCCCTGGAGCTCGAGGCGATCGCCCGGGCCCACGGCCTGGTGACCGAGATCCCCGACAAGGCCACCGATGCCCAGCGCAGGCTGGCCGAGCAGAACGACGCCGAAAAGGCGAGCCAGGGCCTCGACACGGTGCGGCTGGTCTCCCCGATCGTCGCCGACTCCGAGTCGTACCAGGACACCAGACGCGCCGCCGACGCCCGCTCGGGGGTCTCCGACCGCAAGGGTGCGTCAGATGTCGCCGACGAGGAGTCGACGAGCCAGCTCCTCAGGGTGAGCCAGGCACCCGAGATCTACCTCCCCACCGGCCAGGGCGGCAAGCTGGTGGTGAGCCCCATCCCGGCGGCGTTCGCCACTCTCGGCGCCGAGGGGCGCGCCGCGCTGGACGAGACGGCGGCGCGGTGGCACCTGGCCCAGAGAAGGGTGTCGGGCGAGCTGTTCCCCCTCTTCGCCGCCAATCAGAGACGAGGCCTTTACTCCGGCTTCGACCAGGGGGACGTCTCCCCGTACGCCGCACTGTTCATCGGCGCCGGCCTCTACCAGCGGCTCTACGAGCGCCGGTCGGCGCGAACCCGCAGGACCTATGCGATATCGCTTCTCGTCGACGCATCTGCGTCCATGCTCAGCCCGGGACGGCAGCCCGGCCCGGGCACCTCCTGGGCCATGTCCGCGGCCCTCCTGGGCGCCTGGACCATGGCCCGGCTCTGCGACGAGCTTCAGATCGACTTCGAGATCGCCCTGTTCAACCGGGGCTTCGCCGCCCGCCCCGGCGACAGCGAGGAAAGCTATCGCCGCGCCCGATCCGCGGCGACCGCCGGCCTGAGACGGACCCAGGGCAGCGCCGCCGATCGTCTCACCTCCACGGTCAACCACTACCTGGTCAAGCCGTTCGACCGCCGCTGGTCCGATTCCAGGGAGGCGCTCGCCGGGCTCTTCTACACGGCTTCCCACCCCAGAAAGGCCGCAGCCTTGGCCCGCCGCGCCCCGGAGTCCGCCCCGCCCGTGTCGCTGTTCGAGAAGGCTTCCAACGTAGACGAGTTCAACCTGATCCACGCCGCCGACAGGATGGGGCGGCTCGGTGCCGAGGTTCGCATCCTGATGACGCTCGCCGACGGCATGACCCGGGGCTCGGTCCACGCCCTCGCCGGCTCCGTCGCCGCCGTGGAGTCCACCGGGACCACGGTCATCGGGATCGGGATCGGCGATCACACCGTCGACTCGGTGTATCGCCGTCATCAGGTGGTCGAGAAGCCGGAGAACCTGGCGCGGGCGATGATCGACGGGACCAAGAGCGCACTGCGCCGCAGCCTCGCCCTCTCCGGGATGGACACCTGGTGGATCAGGGCGTCCGAGATTCGAGACAAGGAGAGAGCAATTGCCTGAGCCCGTGGTGTTCGAGGATCCCGCCGGAGAGGGAGACCCCATCGAGCTGGAGCGCTTCGAGCTTCCCGATGACGTCGAGGACTCCGAGCTTCGCCATCGCAAGATCCCCCGCCCCGATCCTCATTACGTGGACCTGGGGATGCTCTACCGGTTCGCCCAGGTGGAGGAGGCGAGACGGTCGGGCGCCGACGGTCTGGTCCCCCTCCACGTGGCGGTGCGGGGGCACATGGGGACGGGGAAAGACCACGACATCGAGCAGTTCGCCGCGGCGATGGGGCTCCCCTATTTCCGGATACCCCTGACGGGAGAGGTGCGCGATGTGACCCTGATCGGCTCGACTCGCCTGCACGGGGACGGGAAGGGAGGGACGGAGAGCCGCTGGGAGGACGGGGACATCACCAGGGCGCTGCGAGGGACCGCGCTCCTCAATCTCTCCGAGCTGAACGCGGCCGGCGCCGAGACCCTTTTCGCCCTGCACGGCCTGCTCGACCGGTATGCCGCCCTAGACCTACCCACCGGGGAGACGGTGGGCCTCCGCGAAGATGTCCGCATCTTCGGCACGATGAACCCGACCGACCTCCGCGACTACGCCGGGACCCAGACCCTGAACAAGGCCTTCGCCGACCGCTGGGCGATATGGGAGAAGACCTTCCCGGGCGAGGACCAGGTCAAGGAGATGCTCACTCGCCGCTATCCCAAGCTCGGCGAGGAGTACGTGAACGCCGTCGCCCGGCTCGCCGTGGAGATCAACGCCTCTTTCGAGACGACCGACACCGGCACCAGGGTGGAGACGCCGCTCTCCTTGCGGTCGGTCCTGGACCGCATCCCCACCGGCCTGGTGATCTATGCCGCCCGGGAGGACCCGCTTCGCCACGCCTGGGAGGACTTCGTGCTCCCCCATGTCGACCCCTACGACCGCGACCACTACGAGACGGTGTGGAACGCGGTGGTGCGCCGGGGCCCGAGCTCCAAGCCGTTCTGAGCCCGTGGCCTGGGTCAGCGTCCTGAGGCCACTACCTTCCTTCCATGGCCTATGACCTTGGCAACCCGGAGCTCGACGAGCGGGTCCGCAAGTTGGTCGCGGACGCCTCCGACAACGAGAACCAGGATCTCGTCGCCGAGCTGATCACCACCGCCCTCAAGATGCACCGGGACGGGGCGGGTCGGGGCGACCTCAAGCTGATCAACACGGCGGTCAAGGAGATGAGGTATTCCAACCTGGTGTTCTCCCGCCACCACGAGCCCAAGGTCACCATCTACGGCTCGGCGCGTACCCCCGAGGACGACCCCAACTACGAGCTGACCGTCGAGTTCGCCCGGTTGATGGTGGAGCATGGATGGGGGGTGGTCACCGGCGCCGGGCCCGGGATCATGGAGGCAGGGACCAAGGGTGCAGGGAAGGAGCATTCCTACGGAGTCAATATCCGCCTTCCCTTCGAGACCGAGCCCAACCACTACCTCCTTCCCGAGCGGACGGTCAACTTCAAGTACTTCTTCACCCGCAAGCTGGGCTTCGTCAAAGAGTCGAATGCCTTCGTCATCCTCCCCGGGGGATGGGGGACCCTGGACGAGGCCTTCGAGCTGATCACGCTGTTCCAGACGGGCAAGAGCGATCTCCACCCCATCGTCCTCCTCGAGGCCGAGGGCACCGGCTACTGGGATCACGTGGTCGATTTCATGAAGGACGTCCAGCTCGCCAGCCGGATGATCTCCGAGCCCGACATGTCTCTGTTCCTCTACACCACGAGCGCCGAGGAGGCGGCCTATCACATCAGACACTTCTACTCGAACTACCACTCGCAGCGGTACGCCGGGGAGAAGCTGATCCTGCGGTTGCGGCAGGCTCCCACCGACGAGGAGCTGGAGCGGCTGAACGAGGACTTCGCCGACATCGTGGTCAGCGGGCGGATCGAGAAGGTGGCACCGACTCCGGCCGAGGTCCACGATGACGACGCCCTCGACTGCGACCGGATCGCCTTCGTATTCGACCAGCACCAGTTCGGGCGTCTCCGCCAGCTGGTCGACCGTCTCAACGACCTGGCCAGCCTGCCGGAGACCACCCAAATACCGGAGCCGATGACCGAGGAGCAGGCCGAAAGACCCTGGTGAGCAAGTCGCCGCCTTGGGAATATCCAAATTCCCACTACTAGAATCGGCCTGTGCGCGACATCCTCTCCGACCTCGTAGCCGAACAACAGTTCCTCGACCAGTCCCTGCAGAGAATCCCCAGCAAGATCTGGGATACGGTCACGTCCAACTCGCCGTGGACCGTGCGGGACACCATCGCCCACCTCGCCGACTTCGAGGACCTGGGCGCCGACGCCATCGCCGGGGGTGACGGGGTCAAGGAGTGGCAAAACGCCTCCGACCTGGAGGAGATGCGGAAGCGAGCCGTCAAAAAGGGGCGGGACATGCGCTTCCAGGACGTCATCGAATGGTGGCGGGGCGCCAGGGCCAGGGTGGTCGAGCCTCTCTCCCACATGAACGGTGACGACCGGGTGGAGTGGATCGCCGGGGACATGAGCGCCCGCACCTTCGCCACCTTCCGTCTCATGGAGACCTGGATGCACGGTCTCGACATCTACTCCACCCTGCGGCTCGAGGTCGAGGACACCCCCCGGATCCGCCACGTGTGCTGGCTGGGCTGGAAGACCCTCCCCTACGCCCTCAAGCAGGCCGGCGAGCACTACGAGCCGGTCCGCATCGAGGTGATCGGCCCGGGTTATGCCAAGTGGGTCTACGGCCCCGCCGACAGCGACCAGCTGATCAAGGGGTCGGCCTCCGACTGGGCAAGGCTCGCGGTGCAGCGGATCGCCCCCGAGGACTCCCGGCTCAAGGTGATCGGTGACTACGCGGAGAAGGCGATCCGGCACGCCCAGGCATTTCTGTGACCTCAGCCATCCCCCCTCTGGTGGGGATGGTCCATCTCCGGCCCCTTCCCGGGTCGCCCGGACACGAAGGTGACTTCGACGCCATAGCCCGAGCCGCGGTCGTCGACGCCGAGACCCTGGCCGAGGCGGGATTCCCTGCCCTCCTGGTGGAGAACTTCGGCGACGCCCCCTTCTTCGCGGGCCGGGTCCCCCCCGAGACCGTCGCCTCGATGGCGGTAGCGGTGGCGACCGTCGCCGACGCAGTCGGCCTCCCCCTCGGGGTCAACGTGCTCCGCAACGACGGGCTCGCCGCGCTCGCCATCGCCGCCACTTCGGGAGCCCGGTTCATCAGGGTCAACGTCCTCACCGGCGTGATGCACACCGACCAGGGACCGATCGTGGGCGAGGCGGCCGTCCTCCAGCGCCGCCGGGCCCACCTGAGCCCGGAGGTGGAGATTTGGGCCGATGTGATGGTCAAGCACGCCACACCGCCCCCGGGGGCCGACCTGGCCCAGGCGGTCGCCGATGCCGTGGAGCGGGGTCTCGCCGACGCCATCATCGTCTCCGGGACCAGGACCGGAGTCGGGCCTTCCCTCGATGACCTGGAGGTGGCCAAATCGGCGGCCCCCAAAGGCACCCGCCTGGTGGTCGGGTCAGGGGCCGCCGCCGGCAACCTCGGCGACCTCCTGACGCATGCCGACACCGTGATCGTCGGCTCCGCGCTCAAGGCCGACAACGACCCCCGGAACCCGGTGGACGCCGACAAGGCGAGGTCTTTCGTCGCCGCCGCCCGCGACCGCGGTCTGCTGTGACCTCGGTTCGCACCAGGAGCGACGGCGGTGTGGCCGTGGTGACGCTGGCTCGCCCCGACGTGCGCAACGCCATCACCGGCGAGGACATACTCGAGGAGCTGCTCGACGCCATCGATGACGCCGAAGGCGAACCCGACACTGCAGTGCTGGTGTTGGAGGCGGAGGGCCCCGCCTTCTCCGCCGGCGGCAACGTCAAGGACATGGCCGCCCGCACCGGGCTCTTCTCCGGCAACGCTGCGGAGCTGACCGAGAGGTACCGGAGCTCGATCCAACAGCTCACCCGGATCATGGCCACCACCGACCTCGTCACCATCGCGGCGGTGAACGGGCCGGCCATCGGCGCCGGGTTCGACCTGGTGCTGGGGTGCGACCTCCGCCTCGGCTCGCCCCTGGCCCGGTTCGCCCACACCTTCATCGAGATGGGGATCATCCCCGGCGACGGAGGGGCGTGGCTCCTTCCCCGGGTGGTGGGCTGGCAGCGCGCCACGGAGCTCGCCCTGACCGCCCGCTCCATCGACGCCACAGAGGGCAGAGAGCTCGGGATCCTGCTCGAGGTCGTGCCGGAGGAAGAGCTGCACGGTAGGGTGATGACCCTGGCCTCGCTCATCGCCTCCAAGCCCCGCGGTGCGGTGCGGATGGCCAAGCGGCTGCTGCGTCAGGCGAGGCACATGGACCTGGACGCTTTCCTGGAGCTGTCGGCCGCCCTTCAGGCGGTGGCGCACTCCACTCCCGAGCACGACGAGGCGGTCAAGGGCTATCTGGAGCGTCTGAAGAGCCGCGACTGAGCCGGAACCCTGCCTTGTGGATCAGCTTGAGGGTATCCACCGACGGGCTCCTGAACCTCGCCGAGCGCAGGACGTCCTCGTAGCGGTCCAGCAGCGCCGCGGTGCTCTCCAGCACCCTGCCGATGGGTACGGCGTTGACGCCGACCTGCGGGGCGCGGCCGAAGGCGACGAGACGGGTCCGGATCCGGCCCCCGCCCCGGCCCGGGGTATGACAGGCCCCCACCGTGGACAGCTCGGAGACCACTCTCGCCAGCTCTTCCTCGGGGTAGATCCAGGCGAGCCTGTGCAGCACCGTGTGCAGAGTCTCGTGGCGGGTGAAGGAGGGGTTGAACACCGCCTCCCCCTCCTTCACCTCACCGAGGATCACATCCACGGTGTCCTCCTCCAACAGCAGGAGCTCGTCGGTGAGGCTGAGGACGGCACGCTCCGCAGGATCGTGGACGTCGGCGATGTAGATGTCCCCGGGAAACCTCACCCCGAGGAGGTCGACATCGGTCAGGGTCTGCCATCGACCCAGGGGGCCCAGTGTCTGGATCTGCCACTCGGAGAGGGTCAGATAACCGTTGAGCCGGAGGTAGATCTCGACGAGATCGACTGCGGTGTCCATGCTTTATGAGTTTTCCACAACTGATACGCCCGCCCTATACCGAAACAGGGGATCATGGGCCATTCTGTGACCACGTGGAGCAGACGGTGGTGAGCTGATGCGGGAGTTTCCCAAGGACATTCTGATAGAGGTGATGGAAGGCGTCATCGAGGACCTGCACGGGCACGTGCACCGGGTCTCCGATCTCGCCGTGAACCTCGGCAGCGGCCTCGGCCTGGGCGAAGACGACCTGGAACGCCTCGCTCTGGCCGGCGTCCTCCATGATGTGGGCAAGATCCACCTCGATGCCGGGATACTGGGCAAGCCGGGCCCGTTGAACGAAGTGGAGCGGGACCTGATGCAGCGGCACCCCGAGCTGGGGTTCGCCATGACCCGGCATCGTCTCGACCCCAAGATCTCCGAGGCGATCCTCTACCACCACGAACGATATGACGGCAAGGGCTACCCCTTCGGTCTCGAGGGCGAAGGCATTCCGCTTCTAAGCCGGATCGTGCTGGTGGCGGACGCCTACGACGCGATGACCTCGGCGCGTGCCTATCAGCCGGCACTCCCGGTCGATTTCGCGGTGCACGAGATCACCCGCAACGCCGGCACCCAATTCGATCCGGCCGTGGTCGACGTCTTCGTCGAGCTGGCCGCCATCGACAAGCTGCCCCTGAGTCTCTCCGCGTAAGCCTGCGGGTTCGCGGCCCGGGTGGCATC
>JAHWLC010000050.1 GCA_019347585.1 Actinomycetota bacterium
CGACGACGAAGGGGCGCTGCGGGTGCTGGGGCGGGCCGACACCATGATCGTCACCGGCGGGGAGAACGTCGACCCGGTCCGGGTGGAGTCCCGCCTCGTCGAGCATCCCGGGGTCGACGAGGTGGTGGTGGTGGGCCTTCCCGACGAGGAGTGGGGGGAGGTGCTCGCCTGTCTCTACGCGGGCCCGGCGCAACCGGACGAGCTTCGCTCCTGGCTGGCGGGGCGTCTTCCCGGATACATGGTCCCCAAGCGGTGGCGGGCCGTGGGCGGCGTTCCGCGGACTCCCCTGGGCAAACCGGATCGCGCCGCCGCGGCTGCGGCGTTTGACGCGTAACGTCCCCGGATCTCGCGAACCCAGGGTTCTAGACCCCGCTATACGCTGTCTGGAACCCTGGGTTCGCCGTTACCCCCGTTTTCTCGCGATCAGCACACCTTCGCGCATCGGGGTGGCGACGGCGTCGAAGTCTCGGTCTGCCGCCACCCTGCGGTTGAACTCGTCGGTGCCGTACCCCTCGTCGATCCAAGCGTGCCCGCTGGCGTAGACGTTGTCGGCGACCAGCAGGCCGCCCCCGGCGATCATCGGCTTCACAGCTTCGAAGTAATCCACGTACTCGCTCTTGACCGCATCGAGAAAGGCGAAGTCGACGCGTCCGGGGCCGAGCTGGTCGGCCAGGTCGGGGAGGACCCCGAGGGCCTCGCCGCGAATCACCTCGACCCGGTCGGCGACACCGGCCCGTGCGATCTCGCTCTCGGCGAAGTCGGCGTGGGCCGGGGCCGCCTCGACCGTATAGAGCTTCCCGTCGGGGGCGAGACCGCGGGCGATCCAGATCGCCGAGTAGCCGGCGAGGGTGCCCAGCTCGAGGGCAATCCGTCCCGGAGTCATCGCGGCGAGGATCAGGAGGAGACGTCCCACGTCGGCGCTCACCGCGATCCGGGGGAGGCCGGCCGCCTCGGCCCGGTCCATCAGCCCGGCGAGATGGGGATCCTCGTCTCCGAACACATCGACGGCATATCGGGACAGGAACTCCCAGCGTTCCGGGGTCATCGTCATGTCCAGTCTCCGGGCTTGGGCTTGCGACGCCGCCGCTTGGTCTCCGCCCGCTCCCGTTTGGCTGCGAGCCGTCGCTCCCGGGCGCCGGGGGTCGGCTTGGTGCGACGGCGCCTCCGGGGACGGGCCATCGCAGCCTCCAGCCGCTCCACCAGTCGCCGCCGAGCCGTCTCCCGATTGCGCAGCTGGGACCGCTCCTCCGAGGCCTGCACCTCGATCACCTCACCGGCGCGGGAGATGATTCGCTGCTTGACCTCATCGGGCAGGGTGGAGGACGCGGTGACATCGAAGCGGAGCCGCACCGCGGTCTCGGTGCGGTTGGCGTGCTGGCCACCGGGCCCTCCCGAGGTGCGGAAGCTCTCCTCGATCTCGCTCTCGGGGATGGTCCATCTCCCCACCACCAGGGGCCCGTCGGTCAACTCTCGTCGTAGTACTCGGTGCCGAGATGGGTGATCAGGTCCTCGCCCATCATGTGGCGGAGGTTGTTCTTCAGCTTGGTGTGCTGGATGAAGAGGTCGTTCTCCGGGTAGAGGGCCTCGGCGACCTGGGGGCTCTTGAAGTAGAAGGAGAGCCACTCCTGGATCCCGCTCTTGCCGGCGCGGGCCGCCAGATCCATGAACAGGGCCAGATCGAGCACGATGGGGGCGGCCAGGATGGAGTCCTTGCACAGAAAGTCGACCTTGATCTGCATCGGGTAGCCCAGCCAGCCGAAGATGTCGATATTGTCCCAGCCCTCCTTGTCGTCGCCCTTGGGCGGGTAGTAGTTGATCCGCACCTTGTGGTAGATGTCCCCGTACAGCGAGGGGTAGACGTCGGGCTGGAGGATGTGCTCGAGAACCCCCAGCTTGGAGACCTCCTTGGACCTGAAGCTCTCCGGGTCGTCGAGGACCTCGCCGTCGCGGTTGCCCAGGATGTTGGTGGAGAACCAGCCGCGGATGCCGAGCATTCGTGACTTGAGCCCGGGAGCGATCATCGTCTTCACCAGGGTCTGCCCGGTCTTGAAGTCCTTGCCCGCGATGGGAACCCCCTCCTGAGAGGCGAGCTCGACCATCGAGGGGATGTCGACTGTGAGGTTGGGGGCCCCGTTGGCGAAGGGCACGCCCATCTTGAGACAGGCGTAGGCGTAGATCTGGGACGGGGTGATCGCCGGGTGGCTCTCCTTCAGCCCCTTCTCGAACGAGCTCAGGTCGGCATGCACCTCGGAGGGGGCCTCGTAGGCCTCGGTGGAGCCGCACCACACCGCGACCAGCCGCTCCGTCTTCTTGTCGGAACGGAAGCTGTCGATGTCCTCCATCAGGGCCTCCGCCATGTCCATGTGAGTCCGTCCCTCCCCATCCTTGACCTGGTCCACCCCGTCCAGGTTCTTCACCCATCTCGAGGAGAAGACGGCGGGCATGGGCCTCACTGCCCGCAACTCGTCGCCGACGCCCTCGATGTGACGGGAGTCGAGGACCCCGGCCTTCATCGCTGCCGCGTAGGCGTCGTCGGAGTAGGGATCCCAGCCACCGAACTCGAGATCGTCCAGTGAGGCGAGAGGGACGAAGTCCTTGATCAGCGGGTTGCGCCCCTCGGTTCGCTTCCCCAGACGGATGTGGGCCATCTGGCTCAGGGAGCCGATCGGGTCGGCGTAACCCTTCCTCGCCGCCAGCACCCCGGAGATGAAGGTGGTGGCGACCGCCCCCATCCCCGGCGTGAGCACTCCAAGCTTGCCCGTGGCCGGGGCGATCTCGGTAGATGTCGTCATCATCGCCCCACGTTATCGGAGAGGCGTTGGTCGCCTCAATCGACCGTTAGCCTCGGTGGGGTGGACACCACGCCCGACTCGCTAGGCCCCACGATCGACGTGGCCATGCTGGCAGACGCGGTCCAGGCGGTGCGGGGAAAGCTGTTCATCCTCGGCGGAGGATGGGACACGCTCTGGGTCCGCAGCTTCCCCGCCCGCCACCCGACACTGGCCATCGGTCTGCGTCTCCGGGTCCCGGTCTCCTGGGGCAGGGAGAACCTCAAGCTCTCGGTGGAGCTTCAGGACGCCGACGGCAACGGCTTGCTTCCTCACCCTCTCTCCCACGACATCCGGCTGCCGGCCGGCGAGCAGAAGCCGCAAGGAGCAACCGATCTCGGGCTCATCCGCTCCTTCACCTTCAACAACCTGGTCTTCCGCAAGGAAGGTCCCTACTCCTTCGTGATCTCCGTCGATGACCAGCCGGTCTCGCGTCTCCGCTTCACGGTGAGGGAGCGCCCCGCCTCCCGCGCCTAGGTCGCACGGCCCGTTGGCATATCCGCGGGCCCCTTCTAGCTTGCCACCTTCTGTAGCACCCGCAGAGGGTCCAAAGTCCCCGAAATGCCCATGGAGGCTCCATGCTGCCCAGAGCTATAGCGCTAGCCCGAACCGCCCTCGTCACCGCCCTGCTGGTGGCGGCGGCACTGCCCGCATCGGCTTCCCCCAACATCCCTCCCGAGCTCAGCTTCCCGCAGGAGATCTCCGAGACCGAGTTCCACTCCAGCTTCGGCCATGCCCGCTCCGGCGGTCGGAGGCATCAAGGCAACGACCTGATGGCGCCCAAGATGACCGAGGTGTATGCCGTCGCCGACGGGGTGATCGAGATCATCCGCACCTCGCGGCTCGGGGGCCGCTATCTCGGGATCGACCACGGCTCGGGGTGGGAGAGCTACTACATGCATCTCAACAACGACTATCCGGGGACCGACGGAGGCGGCGCCGACTGGGCGTACACCATCGCCCCCGGCCTGGAGGAGGGATCGGAGGTCAAAGCCGGGCAGCTCATCGCCTGGGTCGGCGACTCGGGCAACGCCGAGTGGACCGGCCCCCACACCCATTTCGAGCTCCACTACAACGGCCGGGCCATCAACCCGTACCCGCACCTGGTGGCGGCGATGGAGCGAGACGCCGCCGAGCAGGCGCTACAACGCCAGCTCGAGACGACGACAATGCGCCAGTCGCTGCTGGCGCAGCTGCCTCATCCGGTGCGCTGAGCCTCGTCCAACTCGGCCACCTTGGTGGCCAGATCGTGCCGGGATGGGCTGACCCTGGCCACCTCGGGAGTGTCGGTGGAGGGCGGGTCGGCGTCGGTGACCCAGATCACCCTGGTGACCCCGGCGCTCTTTGCCGCCCGGGCCCAGCCTTCGAGGACCTGTGGAGCGTTCTCGGCGAAGGTGCGCTCCCGGTCGTCCTCCGCAGCCTCGGAGACCAGGACCGCGGTGAAGCACATGCGGGCGGCGGCCTCGACGTGGCTCTCGTCGGACACGTCTCCCAGGGCGACCTTCAGGCCGCGGCTTCGGTAGGCGGCGGCCTGGTCGACATCGGAAACGAAGACCCGGATCTCGCGTCTCGGGTCTGCCATCTCCTCGATCACCGCCCGGCCCGGCCCGGTATCGGCTCCGACGACGATCACCGGCATGGAGCCAACATAGTTGGCGGCCCCGGCGAGCCCGTTTCGGGGCACGGAGGATGGGGCACTACAATCGCACTATCGGGATAGGGGAAATTCCCCACCCTCCGATCTTGTTGTTATAGACGGAGGGAAATCGCGATCGAAACAGACATTTTTGAGGTGATCGGCAAGTGGCAACCGTAGACATCGACCTGGGCGGCTATCAGCTCGGCTGGCGTGACGAGGTCGCGCTCGCATTCGAGCCCCGCAAGGGCCTCGACGAGGAGGTCATCCGCTCCATGTCCGCCATGAAGGGCGAGCCGGAGTGGATGCTCGACTTTCGCCTCAAGGCCTACAAGCGCTTCCTGCGCAAGCCGATCCCCCAGTGGGGTGGCGGCGGCGCGCTCAACACCATCGACTTCGACGACATCTACTACTACGTCAAGCCGGAGGGGGAGCAGCAGAAAGACTGGGACATGGTGCCCGAGTCGATCAAGCAGACCTACGAGAAGCTGGGCATCCCCGAGGCGGAGCGCAAGTATCTCGCCGGAGTCACCGCGCAGTACGAAAGTGAAGTCGTGTACCACCGCAACCGAGAGGACCTGGAAAAGCTCGGCGTCCTCTTCACCGACATGGACACCGCGCTGCGGGAGTACCCCGAGATCGTCAAGGAGCACATCGGGACCGTGATCCCGCCCAACGACAACAAGTTCGCCGCGCTCAACTCGGCGGTGTGGTCCGGGGGATCGTTCATCTACGTCCCGCCCGGGGTCCACGTCGACCAGCCGCTGCAGGCCTACTTCCGGATCAACTCCGAGAACATGGGCCAGTTCGAGCGGACCCTGATCATCGTGGACGAGGGCGCCTACTGCCACTACGTGGAGGGCTGCTCGGCGCCGACCTACACCACCGACTCGCTGCACTCCGCCGTGGTCGAGATCATCGTCAAGGAAGGCGGACGCTGCCGCTACACCACGATCCAGAACTGGTCCAACAACGTGTTCAACCTGGTCACCAAGAGGGCCGCCGCCTACCGCAATGCCACCATGGAGTGGGTCGACGGCAACCTCGGCTCCAGACTGACCATGAAGTACCCGGCGGTGTGGCTCATGGAGCCGGGCGCCCACGGCGAGGTGCTCTCCATCGCCTTCGCCGGCGAGGGCCAGCACCAGGATGCCGGGGCCAAGATGGTCCACGTCGCCCCCGACACCACTTCGACCATCGTCTCCAAGTCGATCTCCAAAGACGGGGGTCGTGCCGGATACCGGGGTCTGGTGCGGGTGGAGGAAGGCGCGGAGAACGCGAGGAGCTTCGTTCGCTGCGACGCCCTAATCCTCGACGAAGACTCCCGCTCCGACACCTATCCGTACATGGAGATCGAGGAGAATGACGCCGAGATCGGCCACGAGGCCACGGTCTCCAAGGTCGGCGAGGATCAGCTCTTCTACCTGATGTCGAGGGGGCTCACCGAGGACCAGGCGACATCGATGATCGTGGCCGGGTTCATCGAGCCCATCGTCAAGGAGCTGCCCATGGAGTACGCCGTCGAGATGAACCGTCTCATCGAGCTCAACATGGCGGCCGCAGGCGCCATCGGTTAGGCAGTCATAAGGTAGGGGAGCGAGCGAGTGGCAGAGCGCCACCGTCGCTGACCGTTGCATCCATGACCATCGAGACCGGAGCCCTCTGATAGGCACCTTCCTCGGCCTGGCCGCCGTCGTCTTCCTCATCCTGGCCAACGCCTTCTTCGTCGCAGGCGAGTTCGCCATCGTGGCCGTGGAGCGGAGCCGGGTGGAGCGGGGGGCCAAGGAAGGCGACAGGGCGGCTCGACGCATCCTGCGATCGTTGCGCAATCTGTCATTCGAGCTCTCCGGGGCTCAACTGGGGATAACCGCCACGTCCCTGGTGCTGGGCGCCGTGGCCGAGCCCACCATCGCCACTGCGCTCAGGCCGCTGCTGCTCGACCTGCCCTGGCTCCCCGCCTCCACCGCTCTAGCCGTGTCGGTGATCGCGGCTTTCGTGCTGGCGACGATGACGCAGATGGTGTTCGGCGAGTTGGTGCCCAAGAACCTGGCGATCGCCCGGCCCTACCGCTCCTCGGTCTGGTTCGGCATTCCCATGCAGGTGGTCAACGCACTGCTCCGCCCACTCATCCTCTTCCTCAACCGGTCGGCCAACTGGACCGTCCGCCGTCTCGGGATCGAGCCCCGGGAGGAGCTGGCCGGGGTGCGGTCGATGGAGGAGCTCGAGCTGATGATCCGGTCGTCGGGAGAGGAGGGCAGGCTCGACGACGAGGAGCTGGAGCTGCTCACGAGGGCGATAACCTTCACCGAGAAGCTCACCGCCGACGCGATGGTTCCTCGCGTCAATGTGGTGGGGATCAGTCGGCACGACCCGATCTCCGAGTTGCGTCGGCTGTCCGCCGGCACCGGCCACTCCCGCTTTCCCGTGTACGGCGAAGATCTCGACGAGGTGATCGGGATCGCCCACATAAAGGACACTGTCGGGTTCACCACCTCCGAGCTGGCGATGACGCCGGTGGCCGAGATCATGCAACCGGCTCTGCTCATTCCGGAAAGCGCCACGCTGGAGAGCCTCCTCGCTCAACTGCAGAGCGAGGGGAGGGGGATGGCGGTCGTGGTGGACGAGTACGGGGGCACCGCGGGCATCGTGACCATCGAAGACGTGCTCGAGGAGATATTCGGTGAGATCGAGGACGAGTACGACCCACAGACGGCGCCGCCCGGCGCTCTCGAAGAGTCACCGGTCCTCTCCGGGCTCCTCAACCGGCACGAGGTCGAGGAGATCTCGGGGTTCGAGTGGCCGGAGGGGAGATATGAGACGCTGGGCGGGTTCGTCCTGGCCAAATTGGGCCGGTTCCCCGAGGAGGGCGAAGTCCTCCGCCATGAGGGCTTCACCCTCGAGATAGCCGCCATGGACGGGAACCGGGTAGACCAGGTGAGGGTGGTGCGTGGCCGGTCCGAGGAGCCCCGGTGAACTGGGCGGCGCTGTTCTGGATGTTGGCCTTCCTCATGGCCAATGGATTCTTCGTCGCTGCCGAGTTCGCCTACATCACGGCGAGGCGCAACGTCCTGAAGACTGCCGCGGGTCGGCCGGCCGAGGTGGCGGTGCGGCTCAGCGAGGAGTTGT
>JAHWLC010000051.1:0-2255 GCA_019347585.1 Actinomycetota bacterium
CAGATAGGCCCCCAGCACGGCGATGACCGGCTGAACCTTCTGGAGGAGCAACACGGTGGTGGGATCCCCGTAGGTGAAGGCCTGGGTGAACAGGATGGTGGCCACCGCAGACGCACCCGCCCCCACGAAGAGCAGCGCCAGCAAGTCCTTGAAATCCAGCTTGGGAGGATTTCTCAGAAACCTGAGCACAAAGGGGAAGGTGACTCCGACCAACACCAGATGCTCCCAGAAGACCAGGACGGGGGAGGGCATCTGGAACGCCAGCGCCGTCCTGAACAATCCGTCGGTACCCCACAACGCCGCTCCGGCGGCGACCAACGCGAAGCCGACGCCCAACCTTCTCAACGGTGGCCTCCGCTCACGAGATTCCCGAGGAGCTGGCTCCGGTCACACCACCGTCAACCGGCACGATGGCGCCCGTCATCCACGAAGATGAGTCGGATCCCAGGTACACGATCATGCGGGCCACGTCCTCGGGCTCCCCGACCCGGCCCAGCGGATGCATGCGGGCCGTGTGCTCCTCGTTCTCGAGGAGCAGTCCGGCGAGGCGGGTCCGCACCACGGCGGGGGCCACGGCATTGACTCTGATGGTGGGGGCCAGCTCGTGGGCGAGCTGGCGCGTCATGTGGATCAGACCGGCCTTGGAGATGTTGTAGGCGCCCATGACCGGGCTGGGGCGAAGCCCTGCCACCGAGGCGACGTTGACGATGGAGCCGCCGTGCTCCCCCATCCAGGCGTGATAGGCGGCCCTTGCCCACAGCAGCGGGGCCCGCATGTTCACCGCCCAGGTCTTGTCCAGCGCCCCCAGGTCGACGTCCATCAAGGACCCGGCAGCCGGGTTGGTCCCGGCGTTGTTGACCAGGATGTCGAGGGAGCCGAAGCGCTCCACCGTGGCCGCCACCGCCTCATTGGCGGACTCCTCGTCGTCGGCCCGGTTGGCCAGGGCGAGAATGCGGTCGGGCTCGATTCCCGACTCCGCCAGCTCCTCGGCGGCGGCCTCGATGGTCTCCGGCTTCCGCGAGGTGATGGTCACTCCGTCGGCTCCGCTTCGGGCCATCTCCAGCGAGGTGGCGTAGCCGATGCCGCGGCTGGCCCCGGTCACGAGGGCCACCTTGCCCTCCACTGAGACCTTCATCCGCTCAGTGACCGCCTCGCTTGACACCGCCGTACTTCATGCGGGTGTCGGAGATTGCGGCGGCCTCCTGGTCCTCGCCCTCCAGGTTGACCCCGGCGTCGACGATCTCCCCGATGAAGAGGGTGTGGGTGCCCAGATCGTGGCTCTGGCGGACTTCGCAGTCCATCCAGACGATGGCATCCTCGAAGACCGGGGCCCCCGTGGTGGCGATCTTCACAGGGCGGCCGTTGAGAGTGTTTCCGTCGCGCTCGGCCGGCTTGGAGAACTTGACGAAGACCCTGGTGTCTTCGGAGTCCCACAGGTTCACGGTGAAGGAGCCGCCCTCTGAGATGAGCCGGTGGGTGACGGCGTTGTTGTCGACGCCCACCCCGATGAGGACCGGCTCCATGCTGAGCTGCGTGATCCAGCTGGCGGTCATCCCGTTCCATTCCTCGCCCGACGCCGACCCGATGAGGGCGAGGGCGTTGGGGATCATGAAAGTGATCTTGTTGATCAGTTCGTCGTCCATGGGCTCCCTGCGGTGCGGCACTTGGCGCCGGGCCCACCCTAATGTTCCCCGCCGTGCGAATCCTCGTGGCCACTACAGGGGTGCTTCCCGCGGGACCGGTGGCCGACTTCTGCTCCCGTCTCGTGGGGGACGAGGCCCAGGTCACGGTGATGACCGTGATCAGGGTGCCCCGATCCTTCCTCGAGTCGCTCGACGACGACGTCAGGAGGTCCTTTCTCGACGATTCCCTGGTGAACTCCGACGCCGCCGAGGAGAAGGCCCTGCTCTATCTGGAGGAGCGGGGCCGGCGGGCGGTGGACCCGATCTGCGCCGCGTTGGCCGCCGAGGAGATCGAGTGTGACATCAGGTTCGTCGAAGGTGACGATCCCGCGGAGGCCATCATCCAAACGGCTCAGGACATGGCCGCCGAGATGGTGATCATGGGCGCCACTCGCCGTCTCTTCACCGAGGAGGCGTGGCGGAGCGTCTCGGCCCGCGTCATGGTCAACTCACACCTCCCGGTGCTTCTCGTCCCCGGATCGAGGATCGAGGACACCCAGGAGATGCCGGTGATCGAGCTGTGAGGAGTCGAACCCTGCTCGAGGAGTTCCGGGAGTTCATCGCCGGGGGCGA
>JAHWLC010000051.1:2354-7516 GCA_019347585.1 Actinomycetota bacterium
CAACTCACACCTCCCGGTGCTTCTCGTCCCCGGATCGAGGATCGAGGACACCCAGGAGATGCCGGTGATCGAGCTGTGAGGAGTCGAACCCTGCTCGAGGAGTTCCGGGAGTTCATCGCCGGGGGCGAGGTGATCATGCTCGCCGTGGGCTTCATCATGGGAGCCGTCTTCGGCTCCTTGGTGACCTCGGTGGTGGAGCATCTGATCATGCCGATCATCGCCATTCCTTTCGGCGAGCCCGACTTCTCCGACCTCATCCTCGAGGTCAACGGCTCGATAATCCAGTACGGGTCGTTCCTCACCACGCTGACGGTGTTCCTGCTGACGGCGGTCGGTGTCTTCTTCTTCATCGTGAAGCCCTACAACGTCTGGGCGCGACGACAGGGAGAGGAAGAGGAGGCCGCCGAGCCCTCCGAGCTGGAGGTGCTGATCGAGATCCGCGACGCGGTCAAGCACAGACACGATTGAGCTTTAAGCGAACCCAGGGTTCCACACGTCGCTATCCGGGGTCTGGAACCCTGGGTTCGCCCCGGCGAGTTTCGTGTCATACCCGGCTTCTACGTTGTCGGGTATGGACTTCAGCGATTGGTGCGATCACAAGCCGGTGTGGGTGGGCCGGGTGGCGGTGGCCGCCTGTGCCCGCTGCGGTGAGGTGGGCTGGCTCTCCAGGTCCGGCTCGATGGACTCTGCCGAGGCCATGGCCGCCGTCTTCGGCAGCTACGACTTGATCGGCCCGCTCGAGGCGGTCGGAGCGCCGGCGCCTTTCGTCCTCGCCTATGCCCCACCCTCGGCACGAAGCCGCAAGAGCCTGGAGGCCCTCCCGATCCGGGTCTGGCTCAAGGCTGGGCCCGATCTGTGGATGTGCTCCGACGGGGAGCACCTGCTCCTTTCGACGCCGCGCCGGCTGCTCTTCGAGAATCTGACCCGGGGCGCCTAGGAGGCCACCGTCTCGAACTGGGTCCGGTAGAGCTCGGCGTAGAGCCCTCCAGCATCGAGTAGGGAGCGGTGGGCGCCCCGTTCCACGATCCGCCCATCATCCACGACCAGGATCTGATCGGCCCGCCTCACCGTGGAGAGCCGGTGGGCGATCACCAGCGCCGTGCGGCCTTCGAGGAGGACCTCGAGCGCATCCTGGATGAGGGCCTCCGATCTCGAGTCGAGATGCGAGGTGGCCTCGTCGAGTATGAGCACCTTGGGATCTTCGAGGAGCACGCGGGCGATGGCGATCCGCTGCTTCTCCCCGCCGGAGAGCCGGTATCCCCGCTCCCCTACCACCGTCTGGTAGCCGTCGGGGAGCCCGGCGATCATCTCGTCGATATTGGCCGCCCGAGCCGCTGCCACCAGCTCGTCGTCGCCGGCGTCGGGCCGTGCGTAGCGGAGGTTGGCCGCGATCGTGTCGTGGAACAGGTAGGTCTCCTGGGTGACCACCCCGACCGTCGCGGCGAGCTCCTCGAATGCGATGCGGCGGACGTCGACGCCGTCGATGAGCACCCGCCCCGAGGTGACGTCGTACAGCCGCGGCACCAGATACGAGATGGTGGTCTTGCCGGCTCCCGAGGGGCCGACCAGCGCGGTCAGCGTCCCCGGCTCGGCGGCGAAGCTGACATCGCGCACCGCCCATTTCCGGGTCGATGGCGCCGGCGCCGCCTCCGGGGGAGCGCCATCGGAGTGCCAGCTGAACCGTCGCACCGCCTCCAGCCCCTCCGGCCCTTCACCGCCGTAACGAAACGACACCCCCTCGAACTCCACCCGGCCCACCGCGGGAACCAGCGGCACGGGCTCGGCAGGGGCGGGGATGTCGGTCTCGAGGTCGAGGACCTCGAACACCCGCTCGAAGGAGACCAGGGACGTGGCGAACTCGACCCTCGAGTTGGAGATGGCCGAGAGGGGCCCGTAGAGCTGTGTCAGCAGAGTGGAGAACATCACGATGGTCCCCAGGGTGATGGCGTCGTCGATCACCATCAGGCCGCCAACCCAGAACACGGCGGCGGTGCCCACCGCCGAGACCAGCCCCAGAGCCGCGAAGAACCCCCTCCCGACCAGCGCCCGACGCACACCCAGATCCCGTACCTGCCGGGCCTCGGTGGCGAAGCGCTGCTTCTCCTCCTCCCAGCGTCCGAAGAGCCTCACCAGCATGGCCCCGCTCACGTTGAAGCCCTCCTGGAGGACCCCCGACATCTTCGCCTCGTGCTCCATCTGCTGTTGGGTGACGCGCCGCAGCACCTTGGCGACCCGACGGGCGGGGAGAACGAAGAGAGGGAGGGCGGCGACAGCGAGCAGGGTGAGACGCCAGTCCGCCTCGATCATGACCACCAGGATCACCGCCACCGAGATCACGTTGGAGACGATGGTGACGAAGGTCCCGGTGATGGCCTGCTGGGCACCGACCACGTCGCTGCTGAGCCGATTCATCAGCTCGCCGGTCCGGGTCGCGGTGAAGAACCGCAGCGACATGAGCTGCAGGTGGGCGAAGAGCTGGCGGCGAAGGTCGAAGATGATCCCCTCGCCGACCTTGGAGGAGAGCCAGCGCTGGACCACGCCGACACCCGCGTTCACCAGGGGCACCCCCACCATCCCCAGCCCGAGCAAGGTGAGCAGGGCCACGTCCTCGTCGGGTATGGCGCGGTCGATGAGCGCCCTGATCAGCAGCGCGGGCACCACCGAAAGGCTGGAGATGACCACGATGGTGGCCAGGATCCCGGCGAGCCCGGCCTTGTAGGGGCGGCCATAGCCCCAGACGCGGGTCAGGAGCTCCCGATCGATATCGGGGCGGTCTTGCTCCTCGTCGTACTTCAGGTAGCTCCACCAGCCACCACTGTGGAAGATGCGATCCTCCCTGGTCGGGAGTCGAGCCTACGACTCCACCGGCTCTAACTGAGCCAGCGGGATCATCACCTCGGCCATGCCGAGAAGAGCCTCCTCCTGCAGGTAGTCGCGGCCGAACAGCTCGTAGCGATAGGTGTCGTCGAACCAGATCAGCGTGGTGCCGCCCGATCCCTGCAACCGCCAGATGGTCCTCCCCCCGATGTCGACGATCTCGCAGTTGTCGGTGTTGCGATCGGAGAAACGGGCGCAGGAGGGCGGCTCGGTGGCGGCGGCGAGCTCGGCGATGGTCTCCGGATCGAGCGCCACTCGCAGCACGGCCATCTGGGCCACCGAGCGCGACCTCGTGTAGGGCTCGGCAGACCAGATCCCGAAGGCGGCGCTGGGATCGTCGGCGACCTCGCCGGTGGCCTCGATCACCAGCTGAGAGGAGACCCACCTGGCCCCGTTGGGGACATTCGCGGGAAAGCCGATGCCGGGCAGGGCGACGGTGATCTCGGCTCGGGAGGCCTGGATGAAGCGGTCCCCCTCCCGTCTGGCGAACACCGCGGCCACCGTCGCACCGGGATCGCCCAGGTTGTCGTTGACGATGTCGTCGTTGGACCAGGCGAGATTGTCGGAGCTGATCACCACCGGGATGGTGACCGGGACCGTGGTGGTGGTCGAGACCTCCGGCTCGTTGATCCACTCCGAGCTGCGGTCTCCGACCGAGCCGAGCGGGGCGTCTCCGCATGCAGACGCGAGCAAGGACAGCGCCGCGGCCAGCACGACGCCTGAAGTCGAGAGAGAGCGGGGAAACGAGCCGGATCGCCCCATGTACGTGATCAACGTAGCCCCGGGCGGGGGCGTTCCCTCGCACCATCGATGAGAGCCATCCCGAGATTGTGTGCCGACTTATCCTCCGATGGTGAATCGGCTGACTCTCACCAGGGAGGCGTTTCCCGAGCCAGGGGCCATGGATGTCGCGGTCAGCCACTCGGTGCTCAGGGCCGTATCGGAGGGATCGCTGGATGGGACCTTCCGGCTGCACGTCCCCGCACCCGTGGTGGCCTTCGGGCGCGCCGACCGGGTGACATCGGGGTACCGGGATGCAGTGCGAGCGGCGCGGGCCCATGGATTCTCCGCGGTGGAACGCCTCGCTGGGGGCCGGGCCGCCGTGTTCCACGAGCGGACCCTGGCCTTCTCCTGGGTGACCGCCGACCCCGAACCGCGGGCTGGGATCACCGGGCGATTCGAGCTCACGGCAGGCCTGATGACCAGCGCCTTCCGCTCCCTGGGGATCGACGCCCGCATCGGAGAGCTCAGCGGCGAGTACTGCCCCGGCTCCTGGTCGGTCAACGTCGGGGGCAGGGTGAAGGTGATGGGAGTGGGCCAGCGGCTGGTGAGGGGGGCCGCCCATGTCGGCGGTGTGGTAGTCGTCGACGGAGGGGATCGGATCAGGGAGGTGCTCATCCCGGTCTATCGGGCCCTGGGGCTCGACTGGGACCCGCGCACCGCCGGGTCGCTGGCCGATCGGTCCCCGGGCCTCGACACCGGCGTGGTCGCAGATGCCATCGTGGAGTCGTTCTCCACCCGGTTCGACCTCGTCGAGGCAAAGCTGCCCGCCCGGGTGGTGGAGCAGGCGCGCAGCCTGGTCGGGGCCCATCTCCCCGAGGTCGCCTGATGCGGTTGTTGGTGCTCAACGGACCGAACCTGGATCGTCTCGGTACCCGCCAGCCCGAGGTGTACGGCTCGGACACCCTCTCCGACGTGGAGTCGATGCTGGTCGCGAGGACAGCCGGTCTGGGGGTGGAGATCGAGACCCGGCAGAGCAACCACGAAGGCGAGCTGGTCGATTGGGTCAACCGCTCGGGACACGACGGGATATTGCTCAACCCGGGAGCGCTCTCCCACACCTCCTACGCCCTGGCGGACTCGATCAGGTCGGTCCCCCAGCCCACCGTCGAGGTCCACATCTCAAACGTCCGGGAGCGAGAGCCCTGGCGTGCGGTGTCGGTGGTGGCCCCCGCGTGCGTCCGCTCGATCTACGGAAGGGGGACCCGGGGGTACGTCGACGCCGTCCGCCATCTGCTGAATCGGGCGGCCTGCCCTTTCGAGACAATCCGCTACGGGCCCCATGCCGACAACATCGGGGATCTCCGCCACGGCGGTGCGGGGCTGGTGGTGTTGGTGCACGGCGGGTTCTGGCGCCACGAGTGGGCCCGCGACACCATGGAGAGCCTGGCGGTAGACCTGGCCAAGCGGGGGCGCCACACCTGGAACATCGAGTACCGGCGTCTCGGGGACGGCGGAGGATGGCCAGGGTCGGCACACGATGTGCTCATGGCCCTCGACTTCGT
>JAHWLC010000052.1 GCA_019347585.1 Actinomycetota bacterium
TGGTGGGGAATAGCCCTGGGATCGCTTTCGAGACCCGACCCACCGACGACCCCAACGTGCGCCAACCCGACGTGCTCAAGGCGATGCGATTGCTCAACTGGAAGGCCGAGGTGTCGCTACGCGACGGCCTGGAGCGAACCCTGCCCTGGTTCAAAGAGGTGCTCGGCTTCTGAGGTGTCGCTCCCTCTCAGACAGCGCCGATACGGATGGCTCGCTGCTGCTAGCCGCGGCTAGCGGGAGTCCAACAGGCTCGGATAGAGGTCGCGCTCTCCCGCTGCATCGCCCACTGTTCGGTCCAGGGGCGCGGCGGCGGGAGGGCGCGGGCCTAGCGGGTCAGTAGTAGTGGGTCCGCGGGCCGATTTGGCGACCCATGGCGCCCAGTATCCAGAGGATCAGTCCGATCACTGCCAGGATGATTCCGATGGTGTACAAGACACCGATATTGAAAAGCCAGGCGAGCAAGATCAAGATCACACCTAGGACTATCACAGTCAACTCCTTCTTTCTGCCACCGCAGCTTTACCCAAACTGCTGGTTCTGAAACCTGCGTCCCCCCTCAACGGACAGCGCTCCGCCCGAAGGATCGGGCGGAGCGCCGGATCGGGCCCAGCTAGGACTTCTTGTTCGACTGCTTGTCGCTCTTGCGCCCCGAGGAGCGCGTCTTGCTGGAATCCCCAGCCGACTTCTGCCGGCTCTTGTCCGACTTGTCGGTCTTGGCCTTCTTGGTGGGCATGGCGTCCTCCAGACTCGATGTGCCCGTTTCTGGTCACGCGGATTCCCCCCGGCGATCTGCAGCAAACTCGAGTATTTCGAAAAAACAGCTTGCTGCCGCCGCTCCAGGGTCAACAAATATCTGTGAGGATGGTTCGCTGCCAGTGAAAGCGGGTAACCGCAAATAACCACTTCCACGAAGGTCCTGCTTGGTCTCGACGAGTTACCACAAGAACTTCCCCCCGGACCCAGCCGCTGCTCGTGCAGTGCGGGAGTTCGTACGGGAGCACCTGGGGCACTCGCCCCGGGTCGAAGACGCCCTCCTCGTCGCCTCAGAGCTGGCAACCAACGCCATCCTCCATGCCGGGACCCATTTCACCGTCGCCATCGCAGTAGGTGAGGTGATCAGAATGGAGATCAGCGACGCCTCCGTCTCCCAGCCTGCCGTCCTCTCCTCGCCGAACGGGAGCGGCTATGGGCTCAGGCTGGTGCGCGAGATCGCCGACCGCTGGGGCATCAGCGGGAGGGACGGCGGCAAGACGGTGTGGGTCGAGTTGGCAGTCCGGGAGTCGAAAACCGCGGACCGGGGCGGGCTGGCCGCGGGATGATCAGGTGGTTCGGGGCTCCGTGGCTCCCACGCTCCGCCCATCGAGCTACGGGCGCGAAAAAGGCTCGGTCAATCGTCGTCACCACCGAGCAGGAACATCGCCGCCAGGCCCCCGGCGACGGCCGCGAGGATCCCGCGGCGCTTGGTCAGCCAGAGCTGGGGGCTCGTATCCCGAGCCCTGTCGTCGAAGGGGCCATGGGCGCCGAAGTCTCCCGGCACCGGCTCCATGAGGTTGTCGCCGCGCTCTGCATCCGCCGGAGCCTCGGTGAGCTGGCTTTCATACCCGGTGCGGCCCAGGTAGAGATCGAGCAGCCCGGGCAACAGCCTCTGCCCCCAGATCGTGAGCACTGTCGGCCTTCCTACCCACACCTCGCGCCGTCTTTGCCTCGAGGCCCACTCGATCGCCTCGGCGGCGACCTCGGGCTGGAAGATCGGAGGCACCGGCTGGGGGCGACGGCCCATTCGATTCCGCGACCACAAGAATTGCGGGGTGTTCAGGGCCGGCAGGTGGACCATCGTCACGTGGATCGGGGAGCGATCGTGGATCAGCTCGGTGCGCAGCGAGTCGGTGAAGCCGCGCATGGCGAACTTGGCGGCGCAGTAGGGGCTTTGCAGCGGGATGCCGCGGTAGGCCATGGCCGAGTCGACCTGCACGATGGTGCCTCTGTCGCGGGGCAGCATGCGCCGCAGGGCCGCGAGCGTCCCGTGGACGGCGCCGAGGTAGGTGACCTCGGTGACCCGTCGATACTCCGCGGCCGTGAGCCGCGTCACCGGGCCGAACACGGTGACCATGGCGTTGTTGACCCAGACGTCGATCGGGCCCAGCGTCTCCTCGACCTGGTTCGCCGCCCGCTCCACGGCGTCGAAGTCGGCCACATCGACGGCGATGGCCATCCCACGGGAGCCTGCGGCCTCGACTTCTTCCAGCGCCCCCTGCAGACCTTCGTCACCACGGGCGAGCAAAGCCACATGATCTCCTGCCTCGGCGAATCGGCGCGCCGTGGCCCGGCCCACACCCGCTGAGGCTCCAGTAATCACCACTACTCGAGGCATGTGCTCTCACTACCCCGATTCTCCTGCGAGGGAACCTCATTGGCCACGGCGTGGGGGGCATGCCGGCGTGGCGGACCGGGTAACGGATCCACATGGGCAACGCAACTGCTCGTTGGGCGCGGCGCGATGCCACGAGCTGAAGAGCGCCACCTCGTGCTCGTCGGTCCGATGGGCGCTGGCAAGACCACACTGGGCCGAATGGCCGCCAGCAGGCTCGATCGCCCTTTCATCGATTCCGACGACCAGATCTCAGACCGGTTCGGCGTGACCGGGAGAGAACTGGCCGCCGAGTCCGGCGTCAGCGTCCTTCACTCCGCCGAGGTCGAGGCGCTGCTCGAGGGTCTCGGCCGATCCCAGCCCGCGGTGATCGCGGCCGCGGCCTCGGTCGCCGACTCTCCCGCCGCCCTCGACGCGCTGGCTCATTCCGGTGCGGTCGTTGCTTTGGTCGAAGCCCCCGCGCCCGTGCTGGTCGACAGGTTGACGGACCGCGACCACCGGAGATCGATCTCGACTGCGGAGTTCGTCTTCAAGACCGCGAAGCGCCGCGAGGCCCTTCTCGAGCTCCAGCCTTCGGTGATCGTCGACACCTCGCAAGCGGCCCCGGAGCGGAGCGTGGCCGAGATGCTTCGCTCGATCTGATGCTCCGCGTCTCACCCCGGCAGGATGAGGTGGCTGTCGCCGAACTCGTGCCACAAGTATCCCTCGGAGAGCGCGGCGCGGTAGGACTCCACCAGTCTCTCCCGCCCTGCGATCGCCTCGAGCATGTCGAGATGGGTGGAGGCGGGCTCGTGCCAACCGGTGACCAGGCCGTCGACGACCCGCATCCCATCGCCCGATGAGATGACCAGATCGGTCCACCCTCTTCCCGGGTGGGAGCGGCCCCGGTCGTCGCTGACGGTCTCCAGGGCACGGACCACGGTGGTGCCGACCGCGATGACCCGGCCACCTCGTCCGCGAGTGTGGTTGACCAACGCCACCGTGGCCGGGGGCACCTCGTACCACTCCGGGTAGGGCATCTCCCCCGACTCCAACGACGACACCCCGGTATGGAGGGTCACCGGGGCGACCGCCACTCCGGCGGCGACGAGCTCGGCGAGGAGGGTGGCGGTGAACGGCCGGCCGGCGCTCGGCATCTCGGCTGATCCGGGGGTCGAGCCGAAGATGGTCTGATAGTCCGACAGCGGATAGGCAGCGTCGACGTGCGGGTAGCGGATCGGCTCGCCGAACCGGGCCAGGTACACGCCCAGCTCGACGCCGAGTTGGGGGTGGGCGACCCAGAGACGTCGGCTCGGCGAGTCCAGCGGATAGGGGGCGAGCAGCTCGAGGGCGCCTCCCCCGGGGAGCCAAACGGTTCGGGGGTGAAGACCCTGCCAGGGCTGAGAGCTCGAGCCGGACCGGCGTCGCAGTTCCACCACGTGGAGCCCGCCGGGCAAGCTCGTCGAGAAGTTGACCACGAGATCGTCGACGGGGACCGACGCCGGGATCGTATCCGAGTTGTTCACCACCAGCAGATCGCCTGCCCGTAGGACAGCAGCCAGATCGGAGAAGACGAGGTGCCTGATCTCCTCTCCCTCGGTCACCATCAGCCGGACCTCGTCCCGGGCCAAACCCGTGGTCTCGGCGGGTCGTCTCGCCTCCAGCTCCGGTGGCAGCGTGAAGCCGTCGAGGAGGTCGAGCCGTCTCGTTGGTCGGGCCAGTGTCACGGCACGTCCGTCTCCAAAAGGGACTCAGCCGTGAAACGGCCGCTGGGAGGTCTCCGCTCGACGAGCAGGGTGACCGCGGGGGCCCGACTCTCGGGCAGGGGGCGGTCGCCGATGTCCTCGTCGGGGAATGCCTCCTGGTGCATCCGGGTCCTCATGTCCCCCGGGTCCAGCCAGTACACGCAGACTGCTGGCTCCTCGACGGCGAGAACACGGGACATCTGCTCCAGGGCGGCCTTGGCCGCCCCGTACCCGCCCCAGCCCTCGTAGGCCTCGACGGCGGCATCGGAGGTGACGTTGACCACCGCCCCTCCGTAACGGCGCAGGTCGGGCAGGGCCTGTTGCGTGAGCCGAAGTGGGGCGATCAGGTATACCTCGAAGAGCGCGTCGAGCGCATCGAGCGGGTAGTCGACGAGCCGGGGCTGGGGGCTCGGGCCCAGGATGCCGGCGTTGTTGACCAGCAGAGAGAGCGGTCCCAACTCCCGTGCCGCGGCGACAATGGCGCCGATGTGGTCGGGATCCGTGATATCGCCCCCGAGCGGTCGGATCACTCCTGCGCCGAGAGCAGACAGAGACGACGACGCCTCATCCAGGTCGGATGTCGTGCGAGCGTCGATGACCAGGTTCCAGTCGCTGCGGGCGAGCTCGGCGGCGACGGCGAGCCCGAAGCCACGGGAGGCTCCGGTGACGATAGCGGTACGTTGCATGGGCACAACGTACAACTTGAAGTTAACTTTAAGTCAAGCGGATTCGTCCGGCGGTCTGGGATTGGCGGGATCCCGCTCGGCGCCCCCCGCTGCTACTGGATCCGGGTCTGGTCCTCGATGCCGGAGACACCCTCGACCTGACCGATCAGCTCGAGGAGACGATCCCGGTCCTCGGCGCTGTCGAGCCTTCCGGAGAGCCGGACCCGGCCGTCGGTGATGTCGATCTCCAGGTCGGCGGTGGATCCGTTCAGTCGGCCCACCGCCTCGCTGCGCACCTTCTGCAACAAGGTGTCGTCGCTGAAAGAGTCGTCCGGCGTGACCGCCTCCTTCAGGTCGTGGGCGGCTCCCTTGACCACGCCCTGCTGGTACTCGGCGCTTGCTTTCACCGTCTCCTTGACGTCCCGGAGGCCGGCTGCGGCCTGGTCGGCGAGACGGGCGCGTCTCGACCTCCCTCGATCGGGGTCGAACAGATAGGCGGCGACGGCGGCGGCCACCGCTCCGATCAGAAAGCTCGTCAACCTTTTCATTTGCTCCTCCAAAGCCGTGGTATGGGTGCTTACCCAGGCCCCCACGAGGCCAAACGAGCCGGGCCCTCGATACGCTCCGGCCATGGCTGTGATCGATTGGCTACTCGAAGGGGATCCGGCCATTCGCTGGCAGGTGATGCGAGACCTCACCGATGAGCCCGCCGGTACCGTGGCCGGGGAGCGGAGGCGGGTCGCCACCGAGGGGTGGGGAGCTTGGCTGCTCTCCTTGCAGGGCGATGATGGGAATTGGGGCGGCGGGCCCTACTCCCCCAAGTGGATCTCCACCACCTACACCATGCTGCTGCTCCGCCATTTCGGGATCGATCCCGACGATCCGGCGGTGAGGGCCGCGGTGGGGCGCGTCCGTGAGGGGGTGATGATGACCAAGACCAAGCCCTTCTTCACCTATGCCGGAGAGACCTGCGTAACCGCAATGGCCCTCGCCCTCTCCTCGTACTTCCGGAGCGGCGCCGCCAACGAGGGCCAAGTGGGCCATCTGCTCGCACAACAGCGAGAGGACGGCGGCTGGAACTGCGACACCTCGTCGGAGCGGTCCTCGTTCCACACCACCATCTCGGTCCTGGAGGCCCTCCTCGAGTTGGACCGATCCGAGGTCGGCGCAGGCGCGCCCGAGGCCAGGGAGCGCGGCCACGATTACCTGCTCCAGCGTCGCATGTTCCGATCGCTCTCCACCGGCGAGCCGGTGAACAAGCGCTGGACCTTGTTCTCTTTTCCCCCCCGCTGGTACTACGACGTGCTGCGGGGTCTCGACTACCTGAGGGAGGCTGAAGAACCGCCCGACGACCGGGCCGAGGAGGCCGTCACGCTGGTCGAGTCGAAGCGGGACAAAGAGGGGCAGTGGCTGTTGCAGAACCCGCACCGGGGCCGGGAGCACTTCCAGATGGAGGAGGGGGCAGGAAAGCCGAGTCGCTGGAACACGCTCCGGGCACTTCGCGTGCTTCGTTGGTACAGCCGATACCCTCGGCTCGACTCATGACCCTGGAAGAGCTCGCCGGCCGCTACTGGCTGACCTACTCCGAATACAACCCGACCGTCGCGACGGTGCGCGGCGAGCACGAGTTCGACGATCAGCTCCGCCGATACGACGACGACTGGCTGGGTGAGATGGCCTCGGCCTTTGGCGCCATCACCGAACAGGCTTTGGCATTCGACGCCCGCTCCCTCTCTACCCAGGAACGGATCTCCCTGGACCTGCTCATCCACGAGAGCAGGGTCTGGGCCACCGAGATCTCGGCGCGCTACCTGGTGGGACCGATCGACCCCTATCTCGGGCCGCACACCCGCCTCCTCTCCGACACCAGGCAGAACACCGTCACCACCGTCGAGCAGGCGGATGCGCTCCTCGGCCGCTACTCGAAGGTTCCCCGGTTCCTCCGAGATGCCCTCCGGTTCCACCTGGCCAATGCCGCGGCGGGCATGACGCCGGCACTGGCCTCGGTGGAGAGGGTGATCGGCCAGCTCGACGGCTATCTGGACTCGGAGCTGGACGACGATCCCTTCCTCCAGCTCGAGGTGCCCGGAGGAGGCGAAGGCTGGAGGGAGCGAGCCACCACTGTCGTCACCGAGCAGATCCGGCCTGCCTTCGAGCGATATCGGGACGGGCTCGTCTCCGATATCACCCCGCTCGCCCGCCCGGACGACCGGTGCGGGCTGACCTGGATCGACGGCGGAGAGGAGATTTACTCGACATTGATCCACAAGTACACCCAACTGGACACATCACCCGGGGCGATCCACGACATCGGTCTCCACTGGGCCACGGAGGTCAACGCGGCCGAGTGGGTGGAGATCGGCGGCGCCGCACTCGGGGTGGAGACCATGGAACAGGTACTCGACCGTCTCCACAACGACCCCGCGATGAGATTCGATTCGGAGGAGGAGATGCTCGAACAGGCCCGGGACGCAGTGGCCCGTGCCTGGGAGGCTGTCGACGACTGGTTCGGGGCCAAACCGCAGACACCATGTCGAGTGGTCCCGGTACCCAGGTCGCAGGCCCCTGCGATGCCCCCCGCCTACTACATGCAGCCCCCGATCGACGGCTCCCGGCCCGGCACCTATTTCCTCAACACCTACCAGCCCGAGGAGAGGGACCGCTTCGAGTACGAGTCGATCCACTTCCACGAGGCCGTGCCCGGCCATCA
>JAHWLC010000053.1 GCA_019347585.1 Actinomycetota bacterium
CAACGGACGCCCGGCGCACCACCACCGTTCCCGCCACCCGGTCTCCGAGGCGCTGGCGGCGATCGGAGTTCCATACCAGGATGGCTCCCACCAGGTAGAAGAGCGGTAGGACGTCGACGACCCGGAGCACGTTGCGGATGGTGGAAGCCCTCCAGTCAACCGGCGAGCCGTCCTCCATCACCACCCGCTGCCCCAGGGCCAGCTTGCCGAAGGTGGCGCCCACGGTGGCCTCCAAGACGATGAAGTAGGCGAACGAGACCAGGACGTAGAGGAAGAACGGCCCGCCGCTCAGCTCGAACCCGGAGGCGGTCGTTCCTCCGGTGAAAGCGGCCAACAGCCATCCCATCGCACCCAACACCACGGTGTCGATGACCGTGGCCACCAGCCGGGCCCACACGCCGACATACCTCATCTCCTCATCCTCCTTGCCAGTCCGGGCCGCCGCTCCCTCCTGGGATTCGCTCTTTCCATCCCACCAGGGACGAGTTGAACAAGAGTTGAATCAGCGCCGGCAGTCTCTATCCGATCATGGCGACGATGTCGAGCCCATGGACCGTCCGATGTTCAACTTCTGTCGCGGCGGCGTTCAACCGACTGCTGATGTGATGCCCCGATGCGTGAAGGAGAGATGTGTTGGCCCCCCGGTGGAGCCGGGAGCGGGCGCTCCCTGTTGCTGTGGACGGCCGCAGGACTGGCCGTGGTCGCCCTCATCGTCCTTGGCCTGGTCGATCTGCTACCGGCCTCGGCGTTAGCCGCTTTGCTGCTGAACTTCGGCCACCTGCCGGGCTCCGCCCCTGCTTCAGGTCTTGGGGGTGGTCCATCATTGAAGGATCTGCTGAGGCGCAGGCCGGGCGATGAGTGGTACGAGATGGGGGACGGCGAGTCCCCCGGCGACTGGCTGGACAGGGTGAAGGACCATTGGGACGACCGCCTGAACCCTCCTCTCCCGCCTCAAGCCCCCGTGCCTCCTCCCACCTGGAAAGAGCAGTTCAAGGACTGGTACACCGACAAGGGCGGCGAGTTTTTCGACGATATCGTCGACATCGTCCAAGACGACATAGACAGACACCGCGACGCTCGGCGCGAGGCCGACCAGCAGAAGCGTCACAGCGACCAGGCCCATAAGCAGTACCCGGATTCACCCCACGCTCCCCAATGAGGAACGGATGAGTCCCCAACCCGGCCGTGGTCGCGACCGAGTCCAACTCGGGCCGGTGGCGCTGGCACCTTCGACGCTGGTGGTGATGGCGGGTGTGATGTGGTGGGTGGGCATCATGCTGGCTCAAACCGGGGGCTCAGGGTGGCGAGCTCTGTGGGCGGCGGTCTCCTTCGTCGTCGGCTTGATGCTGGTGACCTCGGCCACCCGCACCGTCGGCCTGCGTCGACTGGTCTCGTTCTTTATCGTCGGAGGGTTCCTGCTGACGATCGGATGGATCGTCATCAGGCTGCTGTCGGCGATCGTCGGACCCGATGTGACGGGCGTCTACCTGGTCCCATTGGTGGAAGAAACGCTCAAGATCGCCCCGGTGCTGGCGTTCTTGTGGTCGCGGCGGAGGCGGAGAATCCTCACCCTCGGAGCACTCGACATCATGGTCTTGGCCGCCGCCGTCGGCGCCGGGACCGGTATGGTCGAGGAGGCGTTCATTCGCCTGGAGTTCGCCTGGCCAGACGTGGTCCTGCTGCCTGCCGTGGCCACCACCTCATTAGGCCGCCTTATCGCCGGGCACGCCATCTGGTCGGCCCTGGCCGGACTCACCTTGGGCCTCGGCGTGCTGCTCCGCAGTCGTCGAGGGCTGGCCTACCTCATCGCCCCCTCCGGCTTCCTCCTGGCGGTGCTCGACCACTCCCTCACCAACGCCTACTCCGGTGGCGATCCCGGTCTCGGTTGGCGGGTGCTCAACGGGGTCTTCCTCAACGGCTACCTGACCTCAGTCGTTTTGTACCTGGGGCTAGCCGCCACCATCGTCTTCGAGGCCTGGATCGTGTATCGGAAGCTGCCCCGACTCCCCGACCTCCGTCTTCCGCTGAAAGCGATCCGCGACAGGGAGAGCAGCCCGCTCAACCAGTGGAGAGCGGCGTGGACGTTCCTGACCACTCGTCGCCGCCTCGCCTTCGCCAACTTCCACTTCCGCTCCTCGCACACCGAACCGGAACGCCTCGAGGCAGCCCGGACCGCGATGGGGCTGGGAGCCGCGCTGGCGGGACAGCGGACATGACAGCGTGGCCGCTCTGGGAGAGATGGAGGGGATCCATTGGCTTGCTGTCGCTGCTGGCGGTATTCGCCGCGGCGTGCGGCTCTGGGGGCGAGGGGGCCACGCCATCCACCGACACATCGTCCACCTCCGCCACCGAGACCACCAGCGCGGAGACCACCACCGCCGAGACCACTACCGGCGAAACCGGCACTGCAGCAGAGAGCTGCCCTGCGGAGCAGCGTTCGGCGCTCTCCGACGACTGGGAGTACCTCAAGTTCACCGACCTGTTCAGCTCCGACTTCTTGTTCTTCCTTCCGCCCGACTGGGTCGACCAGCCCCCGGCCAGCTTTCCAGCCGGCGATGCATTTCACCCCGACAACCTGAGCGAGGCCGGCTTGGATCCCGATGCCACCGTGCAACCGATCGCGGTGACTCACCCGTCGCAGCTTCCCGGAGTCTCCCTGTTGACCCTCACAGAGGTGACTTCGCCTCTCCACGTGGTGTATGCCCGCCAGGAAGATCACATACGCGCCGGCACCGGCACCGACGTGCAGGAGATCCTGCGCACCGGGATGAGAACCTGCCTGGGTGGCCAGACGGCCATGGGACTGGAGCTCCTCCTCGACGGTGACATCTACACCCAAGCGTGGACGACGGTGAGAGCCGGCACCCTCTACCAGTTCGTCCTAGTCGCTGAGGACGAGGCCCAGGCCGACGTGTTGGATGAGATCTTGCGGAGCTGGGCCTGGGACCAAGCCGCCGTAGAAGCCGCCGCGGCGGCGGATGCCGCGGCGGCTGCGGCGGCGACCACCGAGATGCCCAGCATCTGCGAGCCGGATCCACCCACCGACATGTCGGCAGGGTGGTCGCGGCTCACATCCGAGGACTTCGCCTTCTCCCATCCGGGTGACTGGCAGGACCTGAGCGGAGCCGTGACACTGGCGGCGGCGGGTTTCCTCGACGAGGAGACCTATGCGGAGACGGGGCTCGCCCCGGACGCCACGTTCACCTCCACTTTGGTGCGCGACCCGTCCGGCTTCCCCAACGTGTCGGTCTTCCGGTTCGAGGGCGTTCAATCGCCGCTGGACGAGGTACACGGCCGCTTGCAGACTCACCTCGACGAGCTGCCGGAGGTGGAGGGTGTCACGCCCAGCACCCGCCCCCTCTGCGTGGGCGGGGAGCCGGCGTGGGCGCTCGATCTGCTGTTCTCGCCCGACCCCGACGGCGAGGACACCTTCTATCAGGAGAACTGGTACGTGCTCCGCGGAGAGACGCTCTACCAGGTCCAGCTGCTGGCCGAGGACCCGGAGGACACCGAGGCCTTCCACGAGCTGCTCCGCACCTGGGAGTGGCCACCGGTTGAGGCCGAAGACCCCACCGGTGGCTCGGAGGGCGTCTCGGGAGGCATCTTCGTCGAGGCGCACATGGCCACCGAGGCGGACACCTCCCTCGATGCTCCGGATCGGTCGACGTTTACCTCGACCTTCGGCCCCGACACCACGCAGGTCTACGTCGTCTTCCGCTTGCAACCGGGAACCTCTGGCCGGGTCAACATCACCTGGAGGATGGAGGGAGACGTGATCCTCCAGAGCGAGACCAATTACTCCGAGGACACCAATTGGGCATCTGCCTCCATCTATTACTCGGGCGGCGAATTCCTCGCCCCAGGCAGCTACGAGGTGGAGTTGGACGTGGAGGAGACCGGCGATCGAGTGGTGGTGCCCTTCACCATCGAGGACGCCTGAGGCCGTGCCCGATCCCAAGGGAGGAAGACCATGAACCGGAGCACCGTGGTGACACTGATGGTTCTGGTTCTGGCCGCTTGTGGAGGGGCCACCCGGAGCGAAGGCGGGGCCATTACCGAGGAGGGTCGGGTCTCGGCCTTGGACGTGGAAGTAGGAGACTGCTTCGATGATCCTGACGACTTCGGCGCCATCACCTCTGTCGAAGCGATTCCCTGCGACCAGCTCCACGACAATGAGGTGTTCGCCCTCCCCCAGCACCCGGCGGGTCCCTCCGAGCCCTATCCGGGAGACGATGCGCTGAACTCCTACGCCGAGGAGGCCTGTGTCGAAGCGTTCGCCGACTACGTGGGGATCCCCTACGAGGAGTCCGTCTTCCCACTGGGCACTATCTCGCCGGGAGCTGACACCTGGGAGGACGGAGATCGGGAGATCATCTGCATTCTCTACGACCCGGGCCTGGAGAAACTGGAGGGATCGATGCGGGGTGCGGAGCGCTGATGGACCTCTGTGATCGCCCTGACCGCCCATGCTCCAGACGGAGACGGACGGAGCACTGCCACTCCGCCCCAACGTCCATCGGCTGGGGCCGCCCGCCCCAGACGTGCCAGTCCGTGTCTCGCTCGCCAAGCGGTCCTTGACCTGGTTGCTCAACCTGCCGGCCGGCTCGACCAGGGGGAACTCACCTGGAAGATGAATCCGTAGGCAGGCACCTGAGCGTTGATGGCGGCAGCGCGTCAGCACCTCACCGGCGAAGCCGGGAGGGTTTCGCCTGCGGCGACTCGTGCCGCGGAGAGCCCGAGAACGGAGAACCGATCAGCGGCGCAGGCTCCGAGCCAGATCTATGAGCTCGGGCGACGGCCCGATCCCCAGCTCGTCCTCCAGGGTGCTCTCGCACTCCTCGAAGGTCCTCAGGGCGGCGGCCCGATCGCCGCGCGCGGCATGGGCTCTCATCAGGGCCGACCAGGCTCGCTCCCGCCAGCGCTCCCTGGCCAGTGCATCGCCGGCGTGTTTTGCGGCGCGTGAGGGCCGCTCCAGTTCCAGGTTCCACTCCGCCGCCCGCAGCCGTAGGTCGATCACCATCTCTTGCAGGTGCGCCCTCTCCGTGGCGGCCCATTCAGCATATGGCTCGGAGGCGAGGTACTCGCCGGCCGCCAGGTCGAGGGCCTCTTCGGTGACGGAGAGCGCTCCCTTGACGTCCTCGGCCTGAGCGAGCCGACCGGCCTCTGCGTGAAGATCGAGGAAACGCAGCACGTCGATCTCGCCCAGGGCGTCGGGAAGGATCCGGTAGAACGATCCCTGCCGCTCCAGCACGCTCGATCCCCGCGGGTCTACCCGCTCGAGCCCCCTGCGAAGGGCAGTGAGGGCCACGTTGAGGTTCCTGCCACTTCGCTCGGGGTCTCCCTCCGGCCACAGCCATTCCATGGCCTGCTCGCGATGCACGGGGTCCCCCCGGTGGTGCACCAGCAGGGCGAGCAGCGACACCGCCTTCTTGGACCTCCACGTCGCCAGCGGCACCTCCTTCTCGTCGAGGAAGACCTCGAGACCACCGAAGAGCCGGCTCCCCAGCACCGGGCGGACGGATGGTTCGTGACGCGGGCGGCTCTCCCAGGGCTTGGCCTGCACCACCGCCTCGAGAGTCGAGGCCACCTCGTAGTCATCGGAGTCGATGAGGCCGGCTCGCAGCACCTCGGGACACACCGCCACGTGCAGGGCCAAGAGGTGCTCGAGTCGATGCTCGGCCGCCAGATCGAGGGCCTTGGCCATCGACCGCCCGGCCGCCAGGTGGTCGTCCATGCGCAGCAGGCAGGCCGCCAGCCACCAGAGAGCCACCGCCAGCTCACCCTTCGTGTCGTAGGTCTCCAGGTCGGCCGTCAGCACTCGCAGGTCCTCCGCCACGCGCCCCGCTGGCTCGTCGTCGGCCAGCCGCGTCCGGGCCTGGGTCGAGAGGAGGCGAGCATTCTCCACAGGATCGGGTGCCGGGACCCGCAGGGCGACCGCCCGCTCGGCGACGGCTCGAGCCTCGGAGGGCTCGCCCACCAGGAGCAGCAGGTCGGCCTGGGAGGCGTAGGTGTGGGCCAGGCCGAAGACATTCTCCATCCGCTGCTTGATCTCGAGCGATTCCTGGTACTTCTCTGCGGCGGCATCGAACTTCCCCTGATCGCGGTGGAGCTCCGCCAGGTTGTTGAGAACGTAGGAGCGGAGGGTCTCGTGACCGAGGTCCTCGCCCAGCCGCAGCGCTTCGCCGAGGTGCTGTGCGGCCCGCTCGGTCAGCCCCAGATGGCGCTCGACCTGGCCCAGGCTGTTCAGCGTATTGGCGAGGGCCATCCGGCTGCCACCCCCCAGCTTGAGCTCCCAGGCCTTCTCTAGGTAACGCCGGGCCGGAATGGGCTCACCGCGGTCCAAGAGGCGGGTCCCCAGGTTGTGGCAGGCACGTGCCGCGGAGGCGCTGAGGCCCATCTCCTCATAGACATGCAGGGCGTCGAGCCAGAAGGAGATCATGCCCGAGGGGTCGTGCTCCGTCCACCGTTGCTCGCTGACCGAGCGCGGGCCCTGTCGAGCCCGCACGCCACCCACTTCGAGTGCCTGCCGGATGCTCTCCCGGGCCTCCTCAAAGAGGCCCTCGCGCTCGTGGACCACACCGGCCGCCATCTTGCAGAGAAACCGGGCCCGCCTTAGCTCCTCCCCTTCGAGGAGCGAGCCGAAGCGCTGCTCGGCCCGCTTCAGGGTCACGAGCGCCAGGCTGTGACGGCGCTGGGTCGACCAGACCCAGGCCAGGTGATAGAGGATCCAGGGGTGATCGGGCTCGTGGGCGTCCAGGAAGCGCAGCAGGCCCTCGAGGCGGTCCAGCGGGAGATCGAAGCCCCATTCCACGAAGAGCTCCGCCGCCCGGCTGATCTGCTCCACGGCGCCGGCATAATCCCCCCTCTGGGCGGCCCCCTCGATGTCCTCCAGGCTCCGGAGCAGGCGAGCGTCCGCCGGACGCGTATCCCCCAAACGCCGGGTCTCCTCCATCTCACGCCGCCCCTGCTAGCCAACTCACCGTGAGCGACATGATGCCACGCGAGGTTTCGCCTGTCAGCGGCATGCTGAAGGCCTGGCGGGACTGCAGGAAGCCGAAGCCACCCGCACCCAGGAACAGCTCATCAAAGAGCAACGCCTCAGAACTGCCGGTAGAAGAACCGCATAACAAGATAGAAGCCCCGGCCGGCGGGGGCGGAACCCGGTGTCACCTGTATCTAGTCGTTTGGCTTCAGTCTGGCTTCAGAGGAACGCCTTTCCGCTGATGAACAGCCCACCCACGCCAGCCACTCTGGGTGGGCTTCAACGTCAGAACCTACTTAACGC
>JAHWLC010000054.1 GCA_019347585.1 Actinomycetota bacterium
CGAGGCTGGAGAGCAGGTAGGCGGCGAGATTGAGTGTGCCCAGCGTGCCGGCGAGCGTGTAGGAGATACCAAAGTCCTCCTGCACCGAAGGGAGCACCAGCGCATATGTGAACCGCCCGAAGGCTTGGGCCACCATGGTCGCCGCCACCACGATCGCCACCAGGGCCCATCCCACGGTTCAGACGCTCCTTTACTTGCTGGCGTGACGGCTACCCCAGCAAGTCCCGACCGATAACCATCCACTGTATCTGGTTGGTGCCCAGCTCTTGGAAAAAAGGCGTAGCTCGTTGGTGAATCATTAGCCACCAATGCGCACAGATCAACCGATCTCGGGCTGAACCGCCCATATCTGATACCCCCCGGTAACGGCACTTCTGCGCGCGGACCAATTGCCGGTTCTTCCGCTGCCGGATCGGTTCATGTGCCCCATCTCGGTACGCGTTATGCGTTGGCCGATACCGACCTCAAGGGTCCTCCCCTTCGCCAGTTTCAAGCCTGCGAAGGGGACCTTCTCAATTGTCCTCCGGATCGGATATCCCGCTGAACGCGAGATCGATCGTCAGGACGGCGAGATCTGGGTCATCGAATTGTTCGGGATCCCGATCCACCACGATCGTGAGACGTCCACGGCCCACGCCCAGGTCCTTCGCAGCCACGAATCGCTCTTCAGTGGGGTCAGGCATCAGATCCGACTCTCCCACCCAATTATTCGCTTCGGCGAATGCCACTGCATTCGCAAAAGCGTCGGGTACTTCTCGCTTAGCCACCTTGAACTGCTTCAGATGAATAGGTGCCGAGTCGCCACCGGTGATGAACCCATTGTCCTCATACGGACGCCTAATCACGTTGAACAACTCGAGACCTTCCGCCTCGTAGCTAGCCATCGGATCCGCCTCCAACACAGCCAGATAGCGATCCCCAGAACAGGCCGCGACGGCCAAAGCGATCAATCCGCACGAGGCGACAACTCGAAGTCGGTGGTACATCAGTGGGCCTGAGATCTCCCGTCGGATAGGTATCGGAACCAGCAGGCGAGAACTGACCCGATTGACCGTGAGTTGCGCAGATCAACAGTTCTGCGCTACCAACGCGGTCGAGGCCAGCTAGCGCATAGCGGCACGTCGGCGCTCGGCGTCAGGCGTCTTCGTTGTACTTGAAGATCTTGAACCGCCATCCAGCGGGATCGGCAATCACGAACCCATAGGGACCCTTCGATGTGCGAAACGTCTCCCGCAGGTCCGACAACACCTCCACGCCTCGACTCTCCACTCGGTCAAACATGTGGTCTACATCCTCGAACGACGACAACTCCAGTCCAATGAATCTCACCCAGTCCGTACTCACAGGATGGTCGGAACGCTCGTAGCGAAGAACGAAACCGTCGCGAAGCTGGAACGCAAGGACACCTTCGTCCGGCAAGTAGTTGGCTACCTCCAGTCCGAGAACATCCCGGTGGAAGCTGCGCACCATTTCAAGGTCGCTCGCAAGTAGGGCGATGTGTTGGCATCTGGGCGGATCTACTGCCATTGCGACTCCGCAATGTTGAAGGCGTCCGCTCATACTGACCGATCTCAAGCGATGACGCCCCTCTCGTTCACCCGCACTAGATCGGCACTTTCAGAGCGGTCAGTCCCCGGTCGTCGCTAAGCACCGCCCTCGGCGATCCGCTTCACGTTCTCCCCGGTCCTGTCCATCCCCTTCTGGGCTCGGCGCCGCATGAACAGCGGCCAGAGGATGGCGTTGAGCAGGGCCATGTACCAGCGGGGCCTCAGCTCCAGGATCTGAATGAAGCGGGTGCCCGTCTCGGTGGGCTCGAGGAGATTGTCCAGATGAAGCGTCATAGTGCCGTCGTCGCCGACGTGCACCTGGCGATGCATCGGTTCGAACACGGTCACGGTCCACTCGCTCTCGGCCTTGAACGGCGGGATGCCCCCGTGAGCCTTGTACACGTAGCCGGGGCCCATCGCCTCGTCGGGCACCTCGACCATTCGGTCGACGGGATCGGCGAACTCCGGATAGCGGTAGGGATCGCACAGCAGGCTCCAGATCGCCTCGGCAGGGACTGCGATGTCGGTGCTGGCTATCACTTTGGCCACTGGCGCCTCCTTTCCTGGATCCTCAACCTATCCCCTCGTCCGGAAGTACGTAGCTGGTCGTGGCGTGGGCGATGAGGCGGTCGGGGTCGTCGGCCATGAACAAATCGACGGTTGCGTAGGCGATGCGCCGCCCCACCTTGAGCAGCTCGGCGGCCGCGATCACGTCACCGCCGATGGCAGGGCGGAGGAAGTTCATCTTCATCTCGTTGGTGACGGCGAGCGGGACGATCCCGAGCCGACCGAACAGGGCGAGATAGGTGGCGACGTCGGCCAGTGCCATCAGGGTGCCGCCGTTGATGACGCCGTAGGGCCGGGTCCACCTTTCGTCGTACACGAACCGTGCCACCCCGGTTCCGTCGTCGACCGACTCGATCCGGAGCCCGAAAGACTCGAGGAAGGGGAGCTCGGCGGCGAAGAACTCTTCGATCTCGCCGCGGGTGGCCCGGCTCACGCCTCGGCGAGAACCCTTTCCATCACCGTCTCTTCGATGTCGTAGTTGGAGTAGACGGTCTGGACGTCGTCCAGGTCGTCGAGGGCATCGATCAGCCTGAGGAGCTTCTTGGCCTCGCCCTCCTCGACCGGCACCGTCGTCATGGGCAGCTGGACGATGTCCGCCGACTCGACCTCGATCCCAGATGCTTTCAGAGACTCGCGGACGGGACGCAAGTCGGAGGGCTCGGTGACGACTTCCAAGGCGCCGTCGCCGGTGTCGCGGATGTCCTCGGCTCCCGCCTCGAGGGCGGCGAGCATCACCTCGTCCTCGGTTCCTCTGGTGAGGATCAGGCCCTTCTGGTCGAACAGGTAGGCGACGGAGCCGGGCTCGCCGAGGTTGCTGTTGTGGCGGGTGAACGCGGATCTCACGTCAGAGGCAGCCCGGTTGCGGTTGTCGGTGAGGATCTGCACGTAGAGGGCGACTCCGCCCGGTCCGTAGCCCTCGTACCAGATCTCCTCGTAGACGGCCCCCTCGACCTCCCCGGTCCCTCGCTTGATCGCCCGCTCGATGTTGTCATTGGGCATGGAGGCCGCCTTGGCCTTGTCGATGGCGGTGGCCAGGGTGGGGTTGAAGTCCGGGCTGCCCCCGCCTTCACGCGCCGCCACCTCGATCGCCTTGGCCAGCTTGCCGAACAGCTTGCCCCGGGCCGCGTCCTGGCGGCCTTTGCGGTGCTTGATGTTGGCCCATTTGGAATGTCCGGCCATCTAAGACCTCATGTCATCTCGAGGAGCATGCGGTGGACCCGCCCGTCGCCGGTCAGCTCGGGGTGGAACGAGGTCGCCAACAGAGCCCCCTGCCGCACCATCACCGCATGTTCGCCGATCTCGGCGAGAACCTCCACCTCGGAGCCCACCTTCTCTATCCAGGGGGCTCTGATGAACACGGCGTGGAAGGGCTCGTCGAGCCCCTCGACTTCGAGGTCGGCCTCGAACGACTCGTTCTGCCGGCCGAAGGTGTTCCGCCGCACCAGCACGTCGAGCGCCCCTATCAGAGGTTGGTCCCCCTCGGTGACCGAAGAGGCGAGAAGGATCATCCCGGCGCAGGTGCCGTATACCGGCATCCCCTCGGCAATCGCCTCCCGCAGCGGGTCGATCAGGCCGAACCTGGTGGCCAGTTTCCCGATCGTGGTCGACTCGCCGCCGGGGATGATCAGCGCGTCGACTTCTTCTAGCTGCTCCGGGTGCTTGAGGGTGGCCGTGTCGGCGCCGAGCTCGTCGAGAAGCCGGAGATGCTCGCGGACATCGCCTTGGAGGGCGAGGACGCCGACCCGGCTCACGCTCACCAGCCTCTAGAGGCGAGGCGCTCCGCTTCCTCGAGAGTATCGATCGCCAGCCCGGGCATGGCCTCCCCCAGGCCGCGCGAGACCTTGGCCACGACCTCAGGCTCGTTCCAGAAGGTGGTCGCCTCCACGATGGCCTGGGCGTAGCCCTTGGGATCCGAGCTCTTGAAGATCCCCGAGCCGACGAACACCCCGTCGACACCGAGGCCCATCATCAGCGCGGCGTCTGCCGGGGTGGCGATACCGCCGGCGGCGAAGTTGACCACGGGCAGGCTTTCGGTCTCCGCCACCTCCTTCACCAGCTCGTATGGAGCGGCGATGTCGCGGGCGGCGCTCATCAGCTGCTCGGCTCCCATCGTCTGCAGGGCGCGCATCTGGTTGGTGACGGTGCGCATGTGCCGGACCGCCTCGACGACGTTGCCAGTGCCCGCCTCTCCCTTGGTCCGGATCATCGCCGCGCCCTCACCGATGCGGCGCAGCGCCTCCCCCAGGTTGCGGGCCCCGCACACGAAGGGGGTGGTGAACGCCCACTTGTCGACGTGATGCTCCTCGTCGGCGGGAGTGAGCACCTCCGACTCGTCGATGTAGTCGACACCGAGCGACTGGAGGACCAGAGCCTCGGCGAAGTGGCCGATGCGGCACTTGGCCATCACGGGGATGCTGACCGCACCCTGGATCTCCTCGATCTTGGAGGGGTCGGCCATGCGGGCCACGCCTCCGTGCTTGCGTATGTCCGCAGGGACCCTCTCCAGGGCCATCACCGCCACCGCGCCGGCCTCTTCGGCGATCCTGGCCTGGTCGGCGCTGATGACATCCATGATGACCCCGCCTTTCAGCATCTCGGCGAGGCCTCTCTTGACCCGATCGGTGCCTGTCTCCACGAAACCCTTCTCCTGTGGGGAAACCCCAATTCTACCGCTCGGGGCCGTCTGACCCTAAGAGAGGGCCGCCCGATACTCCGCCCGGTACGCCGCCAACACCCGGCTCCAGTCGAACTCCTGCGCCCTCACTTCGCCTCGTGAGGCGATGACCTGGCGAAGCCCTCGATCTTGGAGCAACTCCACGACCGCCCGGGCGAGAAGACGGGCATCGCCGACCGGGAAGTAGCGAGCCGCGTCCCGGGCCACCTCGACGAAAGCGGGAAGGTTCGACGCCACCACCGCGGCCCCGGCGGCCATGGCTTCGGCCAGGACGACTCCGAAGGACTCACCTCCGGTGTTGGGGGCGACGTAGACCGCCGCGGAGGAGAGGACCTCTGCCTTGGTCTGGTCGTCGACCCGGCCCATCCAGTGCACCCCCTCGGTGCCCCGAGCCGCTCCCATCACCCAGAGCTCGGCCCCGGGGACCGCCTCCGTGATCATGGGCCAGGCTTCGAGCAGGATGTCCAGCCCCTTCCTCGTCTCGTCCCTGCCCAGAAATGCGACGCGATAGGGATGACGATCCGTTGCCACCAGCATCCCGGCGACATCCACACCGATGGGGACGATGGTCACGTCCATGCCGGGCGGGAGGGGTGCCGCCGCCGTCGACGACACCGCGGTCACCCGCCTGGTGTTGGTTCCGAGCAACGCTGTGAGTCCGTAAGCGAGGGCCTTGTACAGCCCACGGCCGACCCGTCCGGGAGCGGCATGGAAGGTGGCCACCACTGGAGGCCCCGCCCGCAGCGCCAGGAGCGAGATGGTGGGCATGAGGGGCTCGTGGACGTGGAGGACCTCGCAGTGCTTCGCCCCCTCCCTCAATGCTCCCGAGACCCGGGGATCGAGCGAGATCGGCACCCGCGACTTGTTCCCCGGTACCGACACCGACCCGCCCAGATCAACCCCCTCGACCGTGTCGGGCAGCCCGGGAGCGAAGACGAGGGGGTCGTCGTCGAGCGCCGCGAGCCGGGAGGCGAGACCGAGCACCTGGGCCTGGACCCCGCCGGGCAGGGAGAGGTCGTAGGGGCAGACCAGCCCGACCCTCATCTCAATCCCGGTCCGAGGGCCAGTTGGGCTGGACCAGATGCCACTGGGTCGGAGCCTCCATGATCAGCTTCTCCATCTCCGCCGCCAGCTCCTGGGTGAGGCGCTGCACCCGCTCGGAGCGGCTCCCCCCCTCGGGTACCTCGAGCGCCGGCCTCACTGTGGCCCGGTAGCCTTGCTCGGTGAAGTAGGTGGCCACCGGGAAGAGTGGTGCATTGGTGCGCAGGGCGAGGGTGGCCGGACCGGGGGGAAGCGTGGTCATCTCGCCGAAGAACTCCACCTCCACGCCTCGACCCTTGATGTCACGGTCGGAGAGCAAGGCCACCGCCTTATTGTCATGCAGGGCCGACTCGAGGCGACGCATCACCTCGGCACGCCCGGTGGCCAGCACGACCTCGATTCCGAACTCGGCTCTCAACTCGGTGAACCAGTCGGTGATCCGCTCGTTGGCGAGACGCTCCGCCACCGCCACGATCGGGATGTGGTTGATGACCGCCACCGGGGCGGCTACCTCCCAGTTCCCCATGTGCGGGAGTGCCAGGATCATCCCTTTCCCGGTGTCCCTGGCCGCCAGCAACGCGTCGAGACCGTGAACCTCGGTGGCATCCAGTATCTCGGGGGCTTTGCTCGCGTCGACCCACAACGCCTCGGCGAAGTACCTCCCGTAGGACTCCATCACCTCGACGGCGGCGGCACGCGGGTCTTTTCCAGGTCCCAGGATCCTCGCCATGTGGCGACGGGCCATCTCCCGGCGCCCTCCGTCGAACAGGTGCCAGATCTTCCCGCCCCACCGCCCGAGACGACGGGCCGTCTTCGCCGAGAGCAGACCGAGGATTCCGAGAGCGAGCCTGAGCGCCAGATATGCGAGGAGATGCCTCACTTCAGGTCTCGGTATGTCCTCCAGAACCTGCTGAAGGCGGTGATCCACACCAGGATGACGAACACGAAGAGCATCAGCTCCACCAGCCCGAAGACGAGGCCGGCGCCGAAGAGCATGACCCGCTCCGCCCGTCCCATCAGCCCGCCCTTGCCGTCGAATCCCTCGGCTTCGGCCCGTGCCCTCATGTAAGGCACGAGGATCGCCCCTCCCAGGGAGAGGATTATGAGAAGGAGGATCCGGGCCTCGCCCACCATCGCAACGGCGAGCCCGGCGAACCCGGCGATCTCACCGACCCGGTCGAAGGCGGCGTCCAGGAAGGCACCACGCGCGCTCACCTGGTCGGAGGCGCGGGCCACCGCTCCGTCGAGGCCATCGAGCAGCGATCCAGCGATCAGGATCCCCGCACCCAGGGCGAGGCGGTTGTTGGCGATGACTACCG
>JAHWLC010000055.1 GCA_019347585.1 Actinomycetota bacterium
CTGCGCCGGTGGCAGGTCTAGGGCGCGAGCCAGGAAGGCTGCCATCTGGTCCCGAGGGATCTCGAAATTGGGGCAGTACTGATCGTTAAGAGGTGCGTTGCATCCCCGGGTGATGCCCTCCTCCTCTATGGACTCAATCTGCGCTTCATGGGTGTTCCAGTCGTCGTCCCAGAAGCTCCCATGTGCCTTGGCCGGTACTGCGGACACGCTGAGTAGGACCAGGGCGGAGACACCTGCCACAAGACGGCGCACCGCCGCGAAGCGTCGGTGAGACATCTGGTCACCATAAGGAGGATCCGCTTCCTACCAGCATCTGCGAACCCAGGGTTCTAGACCGCGCTATACGCGGTGTGGAACCCTGGGTTCGCCTTATACAGGGAAAAGTTTCGCGACCCCACTCGAAGGGTCTTGACGGTAGTTGACGATCTGTTGTAGAGGTTCTCGATATGAGAGCCGAAGCGCCCGCAAGCGGTCATGATCGTCCTCCAACCCAATCTGCCGCGGGGCACGCGGGCGCTTCGCTCCGTCCCACCGCTGCGGTCCGCCCTCTGGTCCCGGTGGTGCTCACCGACCGCCCCGGTCGATTCGATCCGTCCGACCCCTACGTGAGGAGGTTCTGGGTGGCCGCCATCGGTCCGGGGGCCGTGGCCGAGCTGCTCCGCCTGGTCAGGGCCGCGGAGAAGGGGGAGGATGTGCGGCTGCCCAGACATCTTCCCGCCCTGATCCGGGCCGGCCTGGTGGTGGCCAACAGCGGGTGTCTCGAGGTGGGACGGAGGCTCCCTGCCGTTCCCCGCGAGCTGCGCTGGCGATTCCCGCCTTCGCTGAGCGCCGAGCACGCCGCCTGGGTGAGGAGGAGGAGGCCCGCCTAGCGCCTGATCGCCAGGGTGGCCATCAGCGCCAGCGCGGCGAACTCGCCGGCGGCGAAAGCCCTCGCCACCCTGACGCCCACCTCACCGCCGAGGAAGACCAGGACCGCCAGCCCCACCATCAACCCGCCCAGCCACGCGGTGCTCAAACGCGAGGTCCGTCCCTCGGCGACCAGCACTTGTGAGGCGACTTGCGCCGACGCTGCCGCCACCACGCCGGCGGCGGCGAGCATGGCCACGATGGACGTGGGGGCGAATTCTTCGCCGAAGAGAATCGAGACCACCTCGGGGCCGACCAGCCATCCGGTGACTCCGCCCAACACCGCCAGACCGAAGCCGCCGAAGGCGACGTACCTGGCGATCCGGGAGAGCTTGTCGAAGCTGGACTCCCCGACCAGGGAGACCAGATAGGGCAGGACCCTCCCTTGCAGCCCGAAGATGAGAGTGAGTGGGGCGCGGAACAGGGTGAAGGTCACGAAGATCACCGAGACCAACGCATCCGAGCCCCCGAGGGCGGCCACCGCCAGCGGCGCCCCGGCCAGGAGGAGCTGTGACGACGCCGTGCCCCCGGCGTAGCCGGCGAGGAACCCTCGGGCGGGGAGGTGGCGAACTCGGGTCTCTCCGGTGTCGTGACGCCACCAGCGCAAGCCGAGGACGGCGAACCCTCCCAACACCATGGCCCAGCCCAGGGAGACGGCGCTGGCCACGATCTGGAGGGCGACGATCCCTGCGAGGAGGCGAGCAGCGGTCTCCACGATCATCACCCACCCCACCCCGGCGAAACGGCGGCTCCCCGCCAGTACGCCCTTCGCCACGAAGAGGAAGGCGTAGCCCACCATCAGCAGGACGATCTGGGCCACATATTGGATGTCGCCCTCGAAGAGCTGGTCGAGCGTGGCCAGGGCGAAGATCCCTCCCACCACCGACCCGACAGCCGCCATGGCCAACGCCGGTTTGAGATCGAAGGGGATCGCCTTGCGGCCGGTGGCGACCTCTCTCGTCACGTACTGCTCCACGGGGACCAACAGGACAGTGGCCAGGATGAAGAAGGTGGTCCACAGAACGGCAACGGGGGCGAAACCTTCGGTGCCGAGCACCCTTCCCCCGTAGACCTGGAAGGCGTAGGCGCCCAGGGCTCCGATCAGCCCTCCCGACACCATGAAACCGGTGCCCGGGGCGCGGAAGCCTCTCTTCGGAGCGTCGATCACCGGTGCGGTCATCGGGAGCCGGCGCCGGTGAGCACCGTCCAGATGCTCTGCCAGAGGATGCGGAGGTCCATGGCTGGTGACATGTGCTTTATGTAGTAGAGGTCGTAGGTGAGCTTCTCGATCGTCTCCGCCTCATCATCGGCATACCCGTAACTCACCTGAGCCCAACCGGTGATTCCGGGGCGCACCAGGTGACGATGGTCGTAGAAGGGGATCTGGTCTCTGAAGGTCTTGGCAAAGGAGACCTGTTCGGCCCGTGGCCCCACCAGGCTCATGTCTCCTCGCAGCACGTTGACGAGCTGGGGGAGCTCGTCGAACCGGAACTTGCGCAGGAATGCGCCTCCCGGGATCAGCCGGGGGTCTCCCTTCTCGGCGAACCGGGGGCCCTCGCTCTCCGATCCCAGCACCATCGTCCGGAACTTGAACATGGTGAAGACGCGTCCATTGAGCCCGACGCGGCGCTGGCGGAATACCGAGAAACCGGGGTCGGCCAGCTTCACGTAGCCGGCGACCAACAGGCCCAGGGGCACCCACAGCGGGATCGTCAGCATGGTGAACCCGATGTCGAAGACCCGCTTCCCCGGCAACCAGCGGGCCACTTCGAGCAGCGGCGCCGAGATCTCCCAGCCCTCGGCCACGTGCACCAGCGGCACCCGCCCGGTGTGCTGCTCGTAGATGGAGGAGAAGGGGCGGATCACGTAGCCGGCCAGGTCACAGGAGGAGAGGTACTGCGCTACCCGCTCCGAGAAAACCGCGCCCAGGTCAACGGCGATGGTGGTGTCACGGTCGGGAAGCTCCAGGGGGCCGTCGAAAGCCGGGTCGATGATCCACGCCACTTCGGCATGGGCGGCGTCCGCCAGGTTGTCGGCGAGTTGCTTCTCGGCGGTGATGATCCCGATGCGCTCGGTCCAGGGCTTTCGGGTGCGGACAAAACGGTGGATGGTGGCCGGGACCAGCCAGAACAGGGTGGAGTAGCCGATGAAGAACCGGGACCAGTAGGGACGGAAGAGGACGATGAACCCGGCGGTGAGGAACACCGTCCCCATCAGGATGGCCAGCATCCTCCCGTAGGTGGGGCGGGGCACTCCCGGGCCCGACATCTGCTCGGTGGCGATCGAGGCCAGGATCATGGAGAGGGCCATGAAGCCGAGAAGGGGCCAAATCGACGCTCCGGCGGGAAGCTGTGTGGGCCCGGGGACCGGGGTGTCGAACACCAATTGGGAGGCGACCGCCACGGCGAGGGCGAGGGCGGCCAGATCGACCAGTGCTACGGAGACGAGGAAGCGGGTGCGCACTGGCCCGAGATGCTAGGCCTCTGTGCCCCGTTCATGAGGGACGGGCAAACGCCCTGGCCAGCTCGACCAGGGTGCGCACTCCCACTCCGGAGGCGCCTTTCACGCGTTCGCCACTGGTCTCCCGGGCAATCGCCGGGCCGGCGATGTCGAGATGGGCCCACGGTCCGTCGCCGGCGTACTCGGAGAGGAATACCGCGGCCACGATGGCCCCGCCGTATCTGCTCCCCGAGATGTTCTTGATGTCGGCGACGTTGGAGTCGAGTGACTTCCGGTACTTCTTGTACAGCGGCATCTCCCAGAAGTCCTCGCCGGCCCGTCCCGCCGCGCCGAGGATGCGGTCGGCCACCTCCGGGTCGGAGGCGAAGACGGCTGCGATCTCGTCGCCCAGGGCCACCCGGACAGCGCCGGTCAGGGTGGCGACGTCGACGATCAGGTCGGGCTCGTGCCGCCTTGCCAGCCCGAGGCCGTCGGCGAGGATGAGGCGGCCTTCGGCGTCGGTGTTGAGCACTTCGATGGTGGGGCCGTCCACCGGACGGAGCACGTCGCCGGGGCGGGTGGCGTCGCCACCGATGGCGTTGTCGGTGAGGGGGGTGATGCAGGTCACCTCGACGGGGAGGCCGAGACGGGCGATGGCGACGGTGGCGGCGACGACGGTGGCGGCGCCGGACATGTCCACCTTCATCTCCTCCATGTACTTGGAGGATTTGATGGAGAGGCCACCCGAGTCGAAGGTGATCCCCTTGCCGACCAGGGCGAGGTGGCGCGTGGGCCGGCTGGGTTTGTAGGTGAGCACCACCACTCTTGGATCCCGGTCCGAGCCGGCGGCGACTCCGAGCAACCCGCCCAGACCCTCCTCTTCGATCCGCTCCCGGTCCCAGACCTCGGCGCTGGCGCCGGCCGCCACCGCCGCGGTCTCGATGAGACCTGCGAACACCTCCGGGGAGAGATCACGGGCCGGGGTGTTCACCCAATCCCGGGCGAGATTGGTGGCCTCGGCGATGGTCTTCCACTCGTTGAGCTCCGCCTCCTGCGCCTCGACCACATGGAGGCGCTCCAGATGGGGGCGGGAGTTCTCCTCGGTCTTGTAGTCGCGGTATCGGTAGCCGCCGAGCAGCGTGCCCTCGACCACGGCCCGGACCGACCCTTCGATGTCCGCCTTCCCCAGCAAGCTGACCGCGTCCTCGGTCTTGACCAGGCGGGCGGCCTCGCCGGAGGCGTCCCGGATCGCCTCGTAAGAGGCCTCCTCCCCCACTCCCACCAGCACCAGGGCGGCCGCCTCGGGGTGGGGCGCCCGCAGGGATTGACCTGATTTGCCCTCGAACCCCGACGCGTCGATGAGCGCGCCGTCGACGGCAGCCACGGCGTCTTCGGAGCCGGGGAGCGCGGCCCCTCCTTGGAGCGCTGCGGCGATGAGGGTCTTGCCCTCGAGGTCGAGGCCCTCGGTTGCGGCGATCAGCTCCACATCTGTCTCCAATCAGCTAGCGAACGGGCCCAGCCCGGCGACCAGGGCCCGCCCCAGGAAGATGGCTCCCAGGGTGGTGAGGACGGCGAGATAGGACAAACCGGTGGCGGCCATGACACCGGAGTACGCCGGGTAGCGGAGGGCGGCGACGACTGCGGCCATCAGCACCACCGAGGCGATGAGAAGAGCCCAGAAGGCGGCGGTTGGCCCTCCCCCGGGGAAGCCACCCAGCGCGGAGAGCACCGCCCCGTCGGCCAGCAGCCCGATGATCCCGGCAATGGCGAGGCCGCGCAGCGCCCAGCGGGGAAGACGGGGATCGATCAGGTACCAGTGGCCGAGGAGCATCTCGCCGTTGACCCCGCCCAGGGCGACCGCGGCGCTGACCGCCGGGACCCATCCCCCGAAGATGCCGGCCTCGACCAGAAAGCCGATACCGGCCAGGACCAGGAGCGGGCCGGCGACCACGTGGTTACGCCCCCAGATCAGACCCAGCACCAGGAGGATGATGGCGGACCGAGCCCAGATGGCTCCCGGCGTGAAGACTCCGGCGAGACCGACCAGGGCGGCGCTGCCCGCGGCGAGCCAGGTGAAGCCGGGACCGACCACGCGTGCCTGGGTGATGGCCCCCGCCGCCAGGGCCAGACCCGCCGCCCAGGCGAGCAGCACGAAGCGGGGGTCGGCTATCGATGCCAGGTCGGGGGGCACGGCGAGGCATGATATGGCCCCGTGAGCGCCTCACTGCCCAGGGTCTCGGTGGTGGTCCCGGCTCGCGCCGCGGCCCGCACTCTCCCCGCCGCCCTGGCCTCGATCGCAGCACAGACCTATCCCCACATCGCCGAGGTGATCGTCGCCACCGCCGACGAGGAGACGGCACGAGTCGCGGCCGAGGCCGAAGCCCGGGTAGTGGATAACCCTGATGGCACCACCCCGGCCGGGCTCAACCGGGCCATCGAAGCCGCCAGCGGGGAGGTGATCGTCCGCTGCGACGCCCATGCCGTGCTCCCGCCCCACTATGTGGAGCGGGCCGTGGAGACCTTGCAGCGCACCGGTGCGGCCAATGTGGGCGGCATGCAAGTTCCCGTAGGGAAGACCTTCTGGGAAGAGGCCATCGCCGTGGCCATGTCCTCGCGGTTGGGGGCCGGCGACGCCCGCTACCGGATCGGCGGGGAGGAAGGACCGGTGGAGACCGTCTACCTCGGCGTCTACGACAAAGGGACCTTGGACCGGTTGGGCGGCTTCGACGAGAGCTTCGTCCGCAACCAGGACTACGAGCTGAACCATCGCATCATCGAGTCCGGAGGCGTGGTCTGGTTCGACCCCGAGCTGAAGGTGGAATACCGGCCCCGGGGGTCTCTGGCCGAGCTGGGCCGTCAGTACTTCCTCTACGGCCGGGGCAAGCGACACATGGCGAGACAACACCCGGGCAGTCTCCGTTGGCGCCAGCTGGCGGCCCCCGCCATCGTCGTGGTGCTCGCCGCAGCATTGCTCCTGTCGATCCCGTGGCCCTGGGCTCTCCTCGTGCCGCTCCTCTACCTGATGGCCCTGGAGATCTACGCCGCGGTCGTCCTCGGTGAGGCTGCAAAGTCGGTCGGGGTCGCCGCCGCCCTGGCGACCATGCATCTGAGCTGGGGAGCCGGCTTCCTCACCGGCTAGTTGGGTGGTGCCCGGAGCAGGGGCCACCGTCCAGGTTCACCGTGGTGATCGTCGACCACCCACCGGGACGCAGAGCGATCGTGGAATCAATACGTGATCACGGAGTCATCACCGCGCGAGCCCCCTCTGATGTCAGGAAATCATGGCTAGCAGTCCACCGAACCGGCGTACGCTGAGAACAGGTGGACTACACGTGTGCGAGGCCAGAACCACTCGACAAGTCGCGGGCTGTCTGCCCCGACGTTCGTGTGCCGGATCTGAAGCGTCGCATCATCCAGCCCGCCGGCTGCCAGAACGACCTCAGCGACCTCGGGTCGGCGCGGAAGCGTGACGGTCGCGGCCGGCGCGGCCTGCCCGGCAAGGCCGACCTCAAGGACCGCCGGTTCGCCCCACGCCTCGTCGCCACGGCCGTACACCCACAACGCCAGGCTCTCGCCGGAAAGGTAAACGGGCCCGGCGACAGTCGCTTCGGTCCAATCCATCAGGAACCGCGGGCCTGGCAGTGTTCCTCCTCGTATGCCGGTGCCGTGGTTGACAAACTGCTCGGGCGAAACCGCCTCGAGCTGCACCTCGCTCATACCCAGGGCCTCGGCCTCGATGCGGACCCGCTCGGCGACAGCCATGCGTTCATGAAGCTCGGCAGT
>JAHWLC010000056.1 GCA_019347585.1 Actinomycetota bacterium
CCTCAAGGACCTGGCCCGTCCCGAGCGGGTCTACCAGGTCACCCATCCGGAGCTCCCCGCTCGGTTCCCCCCGCTCCGCTCCCTGGAGGGGTTCCCCAACAACCTGCCCGTCCAGCTCTCTAGCTTCGTCGGGCGGGAGGACGCCCTCCAGGCCGTCCAGGAGGCCCTGGACGGCTCACGCCTGGTCACCCTGACCGGGGCGGGAGGGTCGGGCAAGACCCGTCTCGGCCTGCAGGCGGCCGCCGACCGGATCGAGCGACACCCTGATGGGGTCTGGCTGGTGGAACTGGGAGGCCTGGCCGACCCCGATCTCCTCGCCCAGACAGTCATCACCACCCTGGGCATCCCGGAGAAGACCGACCACCAGGCTCTCGACACCCTCACCGAATACCTGCGAGAGCGAGACGTCCTGTTGGTGCTGGACAACTGCGAGCACCTGATCGAGGCGGTGGCCCGCCTGGCCGAGGCACTCCTGGTCACCTGTCCCGACCTCCGCATCCTGGCCACCAGCCGGGAGCCGCTCGGTGTCCCGGGAGAGGTGACCTGGCGGGTCCCCTCCATGGAGCTCTCCCGTCCCGACGATCCGGACCTGGTCGATGATCCTCCCGAGGCGGTGGCCCTCTTCGTGGAGCGGGCCCGGGCCGCCGACCCCGGCTTCGTCCTGTCCGAGCACAACGCCCCCCTGGTGGCCACCATCTCCCGCCGCCTGGACGGTCTCCCCCTGGCCATCGAGCTGGCCGCCGCACGGGTGCGAGCCCTGTCGCTTGGCGACATCGCCGACCGCCTGGAGGACCGCTTCGCCCTGCTATCGGCCGGGAGCCGCACCGCCCTCCCCCGGCAGCGGACCCTGGAGGCGGCGGTGGCTTGGAGCTACGACCTCCTCCATCCAGAGGAGCAGGAGCTCTTCGCCCACCTGGGAGTCTTCCGAGGGTCCTTCGAGCTGGAGGCGGCCGAGGCGGTGGGGGCGGTAGGGGACCTGGAGGCCTCCGGGGTGCTCGACCTGCTCACCGGCCTGGTGGACAAGTCGCTGGTGACGGTGGTCCGGGAGGGGGACGAGGTCAGCTACCGGATGCTGGAGACCATCCGCCACTACGCCCGCACTCGCCTGGCCGAGTCCCCCGACGCAGAGGTCGTGCGAGAAGCCCACACCCGCTGGGCGCTGGACTTCTCCGCCCGGGCCGGCCAGAAGATGATCGGTCCGGAGCAGAGACGTTGGATGGGACGCATCCAGAGCTCCGTCGACGACCTGCGGGCCGCCCTGGAGCGTTCCCTCGACCGGGGAGCGATCGGTGACGGGCTCCGCCTGATGGTGGCCCTCGACAATTGGTGGGTGCTCACCGGCCCACCGGAGGCCACCTTCTGGCTGGAGCGGCTCCTGGCCGCGGAGCAAGAGGTCGAGGTCGAGACCCTGGCCCCGGGGCTGGCCCTCTACGGGCAGCTCCTGGTCTTCGGGGACGACACCGAGGCCGCCATCGGCACCCTGGAGCGGAGCCTGGAGCTGTTCGAGGAGATCGAGGACCCCCGCAACCAGGCCTACGCCCAGCACATGCTGGGCATCGCCCTGTGGGACCGCCAGGAACCGGAGCGGGCCCGCGATCTCAACCAGCGGGCCCTCGAGATCTTCGAGGAGATCGGAGAAACGGCCGGGATCCACCGGACTCTCTTCCTCCTCGGTCTGTGGGAGCTGGGCTTCGGCGATGCCGAGTCCGCCTCAGAGCTGGCCGAGCGGCAAGGAGCCCTGGCCGAGCAGAGCAAGGTCCCGATCGTCAAAGCGCACGCCGCGGAGTTCTTCGGGCTGACCGCCCACTTTCGCAACGACCACGAAGCTGCCCGTCGGCACTTCCTCGAAGCGCTCGGGCACTTTCGACAAGTGGGCCGGATCCAGTGCCTCGTCCATTACCTGGGGCATCTGTCCCGGTGGGCGCTGACAGACGGGCGCTCGGACTATGCCGCGTCCCTCCTGGGATCCGCCGAGGCACTGCGGAGGGAGCACCTGGCCGGGAAGGGCCCTGTCTTCGAGCGGATCTGGAACGAGACGGCGATGGAGGAGGCACGGGAAGCACTGGGTCTCGATCAGTTCGACCGCTTCTTCCAGGAGGGGGCGGCAAACGACCCAGACGAAGCAATCGATCTCGTCGAAGCGGTCCTCGGATCCGGGCCTTAAGGCTGCAGCTCCCATATGTGGGAATTACGCCGCGTGGAACGACCGAACCGAGTGGGCTTCCCGCTCAAATGTAAGCCAGTGACCCGAGCGCCGAGTAGTGCTCGTTCATCTCGTCGAGGGCCCTCATCTCCTCGCCGCCGATCTCGAAGTCGAACACCTCGAGATTCTCTTGCCGATGATCGTGCTGGCTCGCCTTGGGAATAGGAGCGACGCCATGCTGCAGGTTCCACCGAAGCAGTAGCTGTGCCGGGGTCGCCTCATGATCCGCGGCGATCTCGGTGAGGCCCGGATCGTCGAGCCGCCGAGCACGAGTCAGGGGGCTGTACGCCTGGATCAGGATTCCTTCGGCGTCGCAGAACTCGAGCATCTCCGGGCTCCAGCCGAAAGGACTCCACTCGATCTGATTCACCACCGGCATCTCCCCGGTGGCGTCGGCGATGGTCCGCATCTGCTCGATGGAGTAGTTGCTGACGCCGATGTCCACGGTGAGACCATCGTCCCTCGCCTCGATCAGCCCTTTCCACAACGCCTCACCGGCACCGTCGCGTGGCGGACGGTGGATGAGCATGAGGTCGGCGTGGTCGAGACCCAGCTCACGCAGATTCGAACCGGTGGCCTCGAGGGCGTCCTCGTGCTCTTCCACCTTCGTGACCAAGAAGATGTCCTCACGAGGCACCCCGACGCTCCTGATGGCCTCACCTACTCCCGGCTGGGTGCCGTAGTCGCCGGAGGTGTCGATCATGCGATAGCCCATCTCGAGGGCGTCGGCTACCGAGCCGTCGGTGTCTTCGGTGAGTTGCCAGGTGCCAAGCCCTATCGCCGGCATCGATCGGCCGGTGTGCAGTTGGAACGTCGAGTCGGGGCTCATGTCGGTCTCCTGTGATAGCTGGCCTCTCTGGTCTTTTCCGACAAGGGCCGGTGCGAAACCTCACCGCCCCGGCCCGCCCCCTGTTTTCCGAGCCCAGGTTTCCACACCCCCCATACGCGGTCTCTTGTCCTGGGCTCGCAGGATGGGCAGCCGGGAGAGAGGCGTCAGGCGTCGAAGGCCGCCGCGGCGGCGGCGCGATCCGGTTTGCCCACGGGAGTTCGGGGAACCCCGCCCACGGCCCGCCACCGCTTGGGGACCATGTATCCGGGGAGACGCCCTCCCAGCCAGGAGCGGAGCTCGTCCGGTTGCGCCGGGCCGGTGTAGAGACAGGCGAGCACCTCCCCCCACTCCGCGTCGGGGAGGCCCACCACCACTGCCTCGTCGACCCCGGGATGCTCAACGAGGCGGGACTCCACCCGGGCCGGGTCGACGTTCTCCCCGCCGGTGACGATCACGGTGTCGGCGCGCCCCAGCACCCGCAGCGCCCCTTCGTCGTCGATCTCACCGAGATCGCCGGTGACTAGCCAGGGAGACGAGCGGTCGGGCTCGTCCAGATAGCCCGGCGAGACCTGTTCTCCCCGCACCGCGATCCGACCTCCCTCGCCGATGCGAACTTCGATGCCGGGGAGGGGATGGGCGCGACGCCGCACTGAGGCGCCCGGTCGAAGCGTCGCCACCTGGCCGAATGTCTCCGTCATCCCGTAGGTGGGGAGCACCGGGAGCCCGGCGTCGGCGGCGCGTTCCAGAAGGCCGTCGGGTATGGGCCCACCGCCCACCAGCACCGCGCGCAGACCCCGATATGGGCCGAGGTCAGCGTCGAGCAGCCGGCGGAGCATGGTGGGGACCAGCGAGGCCATGGTTGCTCTTCCCCGCAGGGCGGCGGCGAAGGACGCAGGCTCGAAGCGATCCTGGAGGAATGCGGCGCCGCCCGCATAAGCCGACCTCACCAGGATCGAGAGCCCTCCCACGTGATACAGAGGCATGGCGCCGAGCCAGACGTCCCCGGGGCCGTGGCCGAGGTGGGAGACCGAAGCCTCGCCGGCCGCAGCCAGATTGGAGATGGTCAGCCGCACCCCTTTAGGACCTCCCGTGGTCCCCGAGGTGAAGACGACGAGGGCAGCCCCGGCCGGATCCGCGCCGGCGGGAGCATCCACCCCGGGCGGTGTCACGATGGCGCCGCCTCCGGCCATCCCGGCGAGCAGGTCGAAGACCGAGGAGGCGTCCCGGCCGGGAGTCACCGTCACCGGGCCGGTGCGAAGGCGTCGCTCCACCTCGTCTCGGGCTTCCCGATAAGTCCACTGCCCTTCCTCCGTCCTCAGATAGAGCGAGCCGGGACCGGCGCGCGACAGCCATTCGATCACGGGGCGATTCTGCCCTTATCCTCCTCCCTCGTGGTCTCCGACATCTTCGATCCTTCCTCCTGGGAGCAGGTGGCAGGCTTCGACTTCACCGATATCACCTATCACCGCGCTGTGGGACTTGGGGTGGTTCGGGTGGCCTTCGACCGGCCCGCGGTGCGCAACGCCTTCCGCCCCCAAACCGTGGACGAGCTGCACACCGCCCTGGAGCACGCCCGGCAGAGCACCGACGTCGGTTGTGTGCTCATCACGGGCAACGGCCCCTCACCGAAAGACGGGGGATGGGCCTTCTGCTCGGGTGGGGACCAGCGGATCAGGGGCCGGGACGGCTACAGGTACGCCGGTGGGGACACGGACCGCGTGGGGCGCCTCCACATCCTCGAGGTGCAGCGTCTCGTCAGGTTCATGCCCAAGGTGGTGATCGCCGTGGTCCCGGGATGGGCCGTGGGTGGAGGGCACAGTCTCCACGTCGTCTGCGACCTGACTATCGCCTCGGCCGAGCACGCCCGCTTCAAGCAGACCGACGCCGACGTGGCTTCATACGACGCCGGGTACGGGTCCGCCTACCTGGCCCGGCAGGTGGGCCAGAAGCGGGCCAGGGAGATCTTCTTCCTGGGTCGGGAGTACAGCGCGGCCGAGGCACTGGAGATGGGGATGGTCAACGCCGTGGTCCCCCATGGTGAGCTGGAGGTCACCGCGCTGCAATGGGCCCGGGAGATCATGGCGAAGAGCCCGATGGCGCAGCGGATGCTCAAGCTCGCCTTCAACCTCATCGACGACGGGCTCGTCGGCCAGCAGATCTTCGCCGGCGAGGCCACCAGGCTCGGGTACATGACCGAGGAGGCCGAGGAGGGGCGGGACGCCTTCCTGGAGAAGAGGGAGCCCGACTATCGCCGCTTCCCCTGGCACTACTGAACGGTGGCCACCCGGCGCGCCTGGCTGACCGCGGCCCGTCCCCATACCCTCCCCGCGGCCCTCACCCCGGTCCTGGTGGGGGCGGGGCTGGCCTACGGGGACGGCGCCTTTAGAGGGGACGCCTTCGGATGGGCCCTCCTCGGCGCGGTCGCCATCCAGGTGGCGGCCAACTTCGCCAATGACGCCTCGGATGCCAGACGCGGCGCCGACACCCCCGCCCGCCTCGGTCCCCCCCGAATGGTCGCCCTGGGCGAAATCACCACCCGACAGATGTGGGTCGCGGCGTGGCTGGCGGTCGGGGTGGCCGCGGTCGCCGGGATCGCCCTGACCATGATCGCCGGGCCGGTGATCCTGATCATCGGGGTCTCCTCGGTGATCGCCATGCTCGGATACGTGGGCGGGCCCGCTCCGTACGGCTATCGCGGGCTCGGGGAGGTGTTCACCTTCGTCTTCTTCGGGCTGGTCGCCACCGTGGGCAGTCGGTACGTCCACGACATGAGCGCGCCCCTGGAGAGCTGGCTGTTCGCTCTCCCCATCGGGATGCTGGTCACCGCCATCCTGGTGGTGAACAACCTGCGCGACATCGAGACCGACGAGACCGCCGGGAAGAGGACTCTCGCCGTGGTTCTCGGCTATCGGCGCACCCGTCTCTTGTTTGCGATCCTGGTGGTGGGGGCCTTCGCCTCGATCGCGATGTTCGCTTTGGCCGGATGGACTCCCCTGCAGACTGCTTTGGCCGCCCTACTCGCCCCGGCCGCCATCCGCCCCTTGCGCGCGGTCTACCGGAAGACAGGGCCGGCCCTGAACCGCGTACTCGCTCAGACGGCGCGACTCCACCTGGCCGTCGGGGTCGCCCTCGCTCTGGGCACCGCACTCTCCTGAAACCGAAGACCGCCCCCTGACCGTCGAAGAGCCATGAAGAGACGGCTCCTCGCACCAATGGTCATGCTGCTGCTCGCTGCCTGCCTCGGGTCCGATCTCGCCGACAGCGTTGAGGGCTCGTGGGTGCTGGAGTCGGGCACTCTCCATGGAGAACCCATCGAGTTGCTCGCCTCCCACCCGGTGACGCTGGACCTCGGCGAGGGCAGCATCGGCGGGACCGCCGCCTGCAACGGCTACCAGGGCGAGTACCGCGTCTCCGGACCCGAGTTCGAACTCGTCGAGGGTCTGGCGGTGACCGAGATGGCCTGTGGCCCCGAGGAGGTCATGACGACGGAGCGCCGCTATCTGGACGCCCTGCTCGCTGTCGACACTGTTTCCCTCGACAACGGGGAGCTCATCCTGTCCGGCGCCGGCTCCGATGTGGAGCTCATCTTCACCACCCTCGAGCCAGCTCCTGTCGCCGACCTGGTGCGCACGGTGTGGGTGCTGCAGAGCCTGATCGAGGGGGAGGCAGTCACTTCGGTCGGCGGCGCCATGTTCATCCTGTGGTCGCGGGACGACCAGGGGCTGGTCTACCGCGCCGGGCCCTGACCCGGTCGCGGGGGCGGAGCCATCTCCTCCCTCTCCTCCTCGACCAGCGCGCCGACTGTCATCGCCGCCGCCAACAGGACCACGTTCTTCACCACGAACTCTCCCTCCGTGGTGAGCAGGAGCGGGTTGTCTTCCTGGAAGGCGACGTCGGGGAGGAACACGAAGACGAGAAATGTCCCCACGAGCTGGGCGAAGAGGACCGCGAGGACCAGGCGGAGACCGATCCGGAACAGCAGGCCCAGTCCGACGAGCACCTCGACCACGCCCAAAGCGGGTACGAACCAGTCGGGGTCCACCCAGT
>JAHWLC010000057.1 GCA_019347585.1 Actinomycetota bacterium
TCACCACCCCCGCCAGCGCCGGCCCCACTGCCCGCCCCACGGTGAAGGTGGCGGAATTGAGGGCGATCGCCTCATCGAGATCGGCCGGTTCGACCAGCGCCGGAATGAGGGCGTTCATGGCGGAGATGCCGAGGGCGAAGCCGAGCCCGATCACGCCGGCGGCGGCGAGCACCGGCCAGACGCCGGGCAGCCCTTCGACCCCCTCCAGCCCGACCCAGATGGCCAGGCCCAGCGCCCCCGACGCCGAGATCCCTTGGGCGATCATGAGCAGCTTGCGGCGGTCGCGGCGGTCGGCGAGCGATCCCGACCAGGGGGCCAGGGCCAGGGTGGCCAGGAACTGGAGGACGCTGACCATTCCCACCAGGGTGTTGGATCCGGTGATCTGGAACACGACGATCCCCGCGGCCACGTTCTGGAACCAGTTGCCCACGTTGGACACGAAGTTGGTCGCCAGATAGGGCCCGAACCGGCGGTCGGTCAGCAGTTCGGTCGATGTCCGGGAGATGGTCACGGGAGCGGACAAGGTAACCGCCCGCATCCCGGTGTCGGACCAGATACAGCTACTGCCACGCTTAGGGTGTGGCCGTGCCCGATCTGGTCTTCGTCACCGGCGCATCCCGAGGTCTCGGCTTGGCCATCGCCGAAGCCGTGCCGTTCCCGGCCCGGGTGGTCGACGTCAGCCGCACCGGCCCCCCCGAAGACAGTGGAATCGACCACCTTCCAGCCGACCTCTCGGACCCCGCATCCTGGCGGAAGGTCGCCCACGGAATGCAGGAGATCACCGACGACGCCGACCCGCAGCGTCTGATACTGATCCACGCCGCCGGGACCCTCTCCCCGATGGGGTTCGCCGGGGAGGTCGATCTGGATGCCTACACCCACAATGTGCTCCTCAACAGCGCCGCCGGCCAGGTGCTGGGGCATGCATTCCTCGCCGTGGCGGCGCCCCGACCGGGAGAGCGGGTGATGGTCATGATCTCGTCGGGCGCGGCCTCGAGCGTCTACCCGGGATGGACTGCCTACGGGGCGGGGAAGGCTGCCCTCGATCAGTGGGTCCGGAACGCGGGCGAGGAGCAGCGACGACGGGGGGCGGTCGTGGTGGCCGCGATCGCACCGGGCGTGATCGACACCTCGATGCAGGAAGAGATCAGATCGACCCCAGCCGAGGACTTCCCGGACGTGGACCGGTTTCGCCGGCTCCACGAGGAAGGCGACCTGATCGCGCCTGAGGTGGCGGCCCGCCGGTTCTGGGAGGCGCTGGAAGACGGCCTCACCCCGGGTTCGGTGATCGACCTGCGCCACCGCTGACCCGGCATCACACGGCCCAAATCACCGAGATTCCCGGATCCGGCGCTACTTGTAGTCGTCTCGCTGGTGTTCGGCGCGTGCCGCCCCGATTTGGGTCTTCACGTTCTTCTCCTCCTCGGGCGGCGGCATCACCGCTTCCATGCCCAGGAAGTCGATCCAGAGCTCCCGCGCCCAACCCTGAGTGTGGAAGAGATGATGGGCCTCTTCCTCTCCGACCTGGTCGTACGCCTTCTGCAACTCGGAAGAGAGGGCGCCAGAGGTCTTTTCGACGCAGCGAGCGAGCAGCTCCCAGTTCTGGTGGTCCTTGGTCTCGGCTTCCACCACCGACTCCGCGGCGACGAGCTGAGCCGCCTCGGGCCCGGCGTCCGCCAGGGCCATCTCCATGGCCGTGACCAGTCCTTCGGCCTTGTGCCTCACCACCTTGCGACCCGGGCTCTCGGCCGAGATGTCGAGATCGGCAGCCTCGAAGATCCGCTTCAGGATCTCCTGATGCTCCCTGGTCTCGTCCAGGTACTTCTGCCACTCCTTCCGCAGATCCTCGTTCCGGGCGCACTCGAGCGCCTTCAGATAGACCTGCTCGCCACCGAGCTCGGTCTCGATAGCCTGGTAGAGCAGCTCGTCGAAATGATCACGCTTCACTGTGGGGACCTCCTTGTGCCCTGATTTGCGGGCCCAGATACCCAGGAGGTGTCGAACGAAAACCGGCCGGGCCGAGGAGCGCGGCCGGGAGGAATCTCGCATCGGACGAACGAACCGGTCTGAGTCCCGTCACCGGCGGCATCTAGCAGTTCAAGGCAGCGCTTCCGACTGCCGAAAAGACCTTTCGGAGGTGCGCTTGCGATTCAAGGGACAGCTTTTGGTGCCCAGTGAGCCCGGTCCTGGCCTGCGAGTCGACCTCGAGGTCGCCGGCCACCATCTCGCTGTGGAATCGGAGGGCGGCGACCTGGGAGCTTGGCCCCTGCAAGCGGTGAAGGTTCGTCGTCTCGAAGGTGACACTTTCGCCATGACCGTGGCCGGCGAGGACCTCCACTTCATCGCAGACGACACCATCTCCTTCGCCTACTCGGGCATGCCTGCGATCGAGCGGGTGTCGGGGTCCTCGCCATCCCGCTCCCGGATCCGCGACTTCCTGGGCAGGCTGGGGTCGGGCTCCACATCCTCACCACCGTCATCTCCTGTCGCCCGTGTTGCCGAGGAGGACCTTCCGCCGGCCGAGCCTGCGGTTCACGAGATCGTGGTCGGCGACCCCGATGAGGAGGTGATCGACGTGAACGCCCTCGCCGTCGAAGAGGCGCACCGGCCGACACCGATCGCCCCGGCGCCGACACCACCGCCACCCGCTCCTTTCCCCGCAGCCTCGGAAGCCGGCGACGACACCCAGCCCTCCTGCCCCGGGGTGACCGCCGAAGGCCAGCCGTGCCGGTCCCCGATCCTCGCCTCCTCGGGTTACTGCTACTCCCACGACCCGGAGCGCTCGGTGGAGGACGGGTATCGCAAGGCACAGGAGGCGCGGGCTCGCCTGAGGCGGAAGGGCACCGCACGGCTCACCAAGGTGTATTCCCGTCTGGAGGCGGCGATGCGCCAGGTGGAACGGGGGGAGCTTGAGCCGGAGGTCGCGGTGGCCATGGCCCAATTGGCCCGGACCATGTGCGCCATCCTCGATCTCGACGAACAACCGCCCGAAACCGATCGATGAGCCGGTGAGGGAAGGTCGCCCCGGGGCCGGCGGTATAGCTCAAACTCTCAAGTTCACCTGAACTCAAACACCGCCATCACCTATCGTGTCGGCTATGGGATCCCATCTGACCATCGGCGGGTTGGCCGCCCGCACCGGCGTTGCCACCTCGGCGCTGCGTTTCTACGAGAGCCAGGGCCTGATCCACGCCGAGCGGGCCGAGTCGGGCCATCGCCGATATCCCCATGCAGTGATTCGGCGAGTCTCCTTCATCAAGATCGCCCAGGAAGTCGGGCTCACTCTTCAGGAGATAGCAGAGGCCATGTCCTCCCTCCCCGACAACCGCACCCCCGATCAGGAGGACTGGGCAAGGCTGTCTGCGTCTTGGCGTCCCCGTCTCGACGACCAGATCGCCATGCTGCAGCGTCTGCGCGATCGGCTCGACGGCTGCATCGGGTGCGGATGCCTGTCCCTCAAGAAGTGCGCCATCCTGAACCCGGGCGACATCGCCGGGGAGCGGGGCCCGGGCCCCCGTTACATCCTCGAAGGCTGACGCTCAGCGCGCGGCTGTCCGCTCCTTTCGCGAGGTGAGCCAGGCGCCGATGATCACCAGCAAAGTCCCGAACAACGCGATCGGAGCGACGGTCTCGCCCCGGAGTGCCACGCCAAGGATGATCGCCACCACGGGAACCAGATAGATCGGCACCGACCCGCGAGTCCCACCGACCCGGCCCACGAGGTTGGCCATCATGATGAAGGCGAGGCCGGTGCTGAGCACCCCCAGAGGCACCATGGCGAGCACCGGCGCCGGAGCCCATCCCGACCCGGGAAGATGGGCCAGCCCGAATGGGACCACGATGACGAGCGCGGCGAGCTGAGCCCGGAGCAGAACGGGAAGGGCCCCGTAGCGCTGCTGGAGGGGAACGGCGAGATTGGCAGCCAGCCCGTAGAGAATGATGGCCACGATCACGAGCCCGGCCCCGAGCGCGGTCGAGCGCGCCGAGCTCAGCTCGGGCCAGGAAACGGCGACCACTCCGACGACCCCGACGGCCAGACCGAGGACCTGGGCCCGCCCGGGCCACCTCCGCAACAACAGAGTGGCCCAACCCGCGGCCGTCAGTGGCATTGCTCCGTTGAGCATCCCGGCCACGGAGGAGTCGATCCACTGCTGTGCGATGGGGAAAAGCGACAGCGGGATCCCCACCCAGATCAGGCCGAGGAAGGCGATTCGGGGAAGATCGGCCCGATCCACCCCCCTGCGCGCCTGGGCGAAGATGCCGAGGGCAGCGACACCCAGTAAGACCCGAACCATGACGATCACTCCGGGCCGCAGTGACTCCAGACCGATCTCCATCCAAAGAAAAGAAGATCCCCAGATCGCCGCGATCCCGGTGAGCAGGCCCCACTCCTGGACACTGAATGCTTCGGCGTGGGTCCCCTCGGCCGAGCTGAGGATGCGGGGCTGGGAGCCCTTTGTGGGCGCGCTCATCACTCCCTAGGAACCCCAAATCGGTTCGGTATGTTGCATCGAATTCCATTACCCGGTCGGGTCAGCCGCTCAACCGATATTGAGCGGCGAGGATCCACGGTTGTACAAGAGAGGGAAGCCCTTGAGAACAAGAGTCCTGACCGCATTGGTCCTGTTCGCCATCGTCACCGTCGAGTTCGGCGGCTGGTCGCTGCTGGGTCTGCTCACCGGCGAGGACGGCCTCACCCCCTTCCAGGAGCAGTTCTTCCGCGCCGGCCACGGTCATGCCGGCGTCCTGCTGATCCTGGCACTCGCCTTCCTGGTCATCGCGGAGAGGGCCTCGATGAGCGAGAGATCTCAGTTCTGGCTGGGGATCACCTTCCTCGCCGGAGTCTTGTTCCAATCCGGCGGGTTCTTCCTCCATCTGCTCCTCGGCGAGGAGGGGGCGGCGTCGGCGGGAACCTGGGTCACCCGGGGAGGAGCCGTCCTGCTCGCTATCGCCTTGGTGAGTCTTGGCATGGGTGTCCTGCGCGACGCCCGCCGGGGTGCGGCTCTCCAGACAGACACTTGAGCTAAGGGAGGGACCCCCTTAGTCTCAGCATCCTTCCATACCGGCGTCGACGACGCACCCGTGATCGTATGAACTCATCCAACCATTGGTCAACGCGCTCACCCCACAACAAAGGTTCGCTGCTTGGCCTTTGGTGAAGAGGCCTTCGAGAGCGTCCTCGAGGCGTGCAAGGCCGGCGCCGAGTGGGCATGGGCCGCGGTGTACCGCGACCTGGCCGGCCCGGTCACCGGCTATCTGGCCAGCCGGGGCTCCGCCGAGCCGGAGGACACCACCAGCGAGGTCTTCTTGAAGGTGGCCCGCAATGTCAGCAACTTCACCGGCGATGAGAGCTCCTTCCGCTCCTGGGTCTTCGTGATCGCCCATCGCACGCTGCTCGACGAGCGCCGCAACCGCGGGCGCAGACCCTCCACAGCCGAGTTCCGCGCCGAGACCGCAGCGGAAGGGGGCAACGTGGAGAGCGAGGCAATGGATCAACTGGTCACCGATGAGCTGCAGGCTGCCTTCGACCAGTTGACCGAGAGCCAGCGAGACGTTCTCGCCCTGCGCATGATCGCCGGTCTCACCGTCGAGCAGACGGCCCAGGTGCTGGGGAAGAGAGAAGGCGCGGTCAAGGCCCTGCAACGCCGGGCCCTTGCCGCCCTCAAACAGATAATCGACCTGGAGGGCGTAACCCTATGAGCGAGTTCGGCGTTTACGAGGATGAGATGCTCAAAAGGTTCTCAGATCAGGACGTCGAGCTCCTCCTTTCCGGGCGGATGCCGGAGAGCGAGGATCTGGCGCGGCTCGCTCCCATCCTGGAGGCGCTGCATGCGCGCCGGTCTTCTCTCTCCGAGGAGAGGGTTAGCCGGTTTGCCGCCAAAGCGGCCGAGATCGCGATATCGACGAGGCAGGACCGGGCTCACCCGGCCGCTCCTGAGAGGGCCGCTACCCGACCCAGGAGGTTCGTCTTGGCACTCAGACAGAAGATGGCAACCGGTCTGGCGGCTGTATTGCTGCTGTCCGGTATGACCGGAGTGGCGGTGGCATCAGACCATTCCGCCCCGGGTGACGCGCTCTACGGTCTCGACCGGGCCCTCGAGGCGGTCGGAGTGGGCGACGGTGGCGCTGTGGAGAGGATCGCCGAGGCCCAGGCGCTGTTCCAGAGTGGCCGTATCGCCGAGGCGATCGCTCATGCCGCCGAAGCCGTTCCCGCCGTGGAGGACGACGGGCTGGTCGAGGTCGTGATCGACGATCAGGTCGAGGTCGAGGGCGAGCTCGAGACCAGCCAGATCGGTTCCTCGAACGCCGCCGATGCACTGTTCGCGGCGGCAGCCCAGGTCCAAAACGGCGATGGCGACGACGAGTCGGAGCTGGTTCGCCAGCAAGTCGCCTCGATGCTCGCAGCGATGGCCCTGATGATGCAGGACACCGAGTTCGATGGCGAAGCCTTCGGCCAGCAGGTCGCCGAGATGGCCCGCGGCATCGGAGGGGACAACGAGGGTGAGCCCGAGAACGAGGCGCAGGGAAGCGCCGACGACGGGCTCGACACCGCCGACGAGGCGACCGACAACGCAGGTGACGGACTCGACACCGCCCGGGACGCCGACGACGAGGCCGAAGAGGCCGACGACGCGGCCGACAACGGCGACACTGCCGAGGGCAGCGCCGACGAAGGGCTGGACACTGCGGGTGACAACACCGAGGAAGCTCCTTCGGGTCGCCCCTAGAACAGACCGCGAGCAGGCAGCGAAAGACCCCGGCCTCGTGCCGGGGTCTTTCTCATGGTCCCGCCGGCGATGCGGGTGTCACGCCCTGTTGAGCGTGATCGAAGTGCCGTCGCTGTCCCCGTCGGGGTCGTGGTTGGCGGACGAGTCGTAGACATGATCGGCATGGGTGACGGCGTCGACGGTGTAGCCGGCCGTGTCGTAGCGTT
>JAHWLC010000058.1 GCA_019347585.1 Actinomycetota bacterium
GTCGTGCTCCAGGACAACTACGTCTTCGCCGACACCATCGCGCGCAACATCGCCTTCGATGAGGCCGAGCCCGACCTCGACCACTTCGATCTCGACCTTCCCAAGATCGAGGAGGCCATAGCCGACCTCCGCCGCCGGGTAGAGGAGGCGACGATGGCGTCCTTCGACGAGCTCACCGGCCATCTCCGGCGCCCGGTCGAGGTGGCGGCCTATTTCGTCGGCCTCCTCGAGATGGCGCGCTGGGGCCTGATCGAGATCTCACAGGACGACTGGCTCTCCGCGATCGAGGTGCGACACCGCGAGGTGGGGGATGTCGACCTCACGTCGGAGTGGGCGCGATGAACCCGAAAGCAGCGCTGGAGGCGATCCTGTTCGTCACCGAGTCTCCGGTCCCCGTCCATGAGCTGGCCGAGGTGCTGGAGATGTCGAAGCACAGCGTGGAGGACCTTCTCCGGGAACTGGCATCCGACCTCGACGCCCGGGAGGCAGGTCTCGTACTCCGCTCCACGGCCGGCGGCTGGCGTCTCTACAGCCGCCCGGAGGCCTATACCTACCTGGAGCGCTTCTCCAGCTCGGCGACGGCCCGTCGTCTCTCGCCGGCGGCTATCGAGACTCTGGCCGTCATCGCCTATCGCCAGCCGGTGGCACGCAGCCAAATCGCCGAGATTCGGGGCGTCGACTCCGACTCTGCGGTGCGCACCCTGGAGCGGTTCGGGCTCATCGAGGAGAAGGAGCGGCTCAACCTGCCCGGGAATCCGGCCGTCTACCGGACCACGCGTCTCTTCCTGGAGAAGGTGGGGCTCGACAAGCTGGAGGACCTGCCGCCTCTCGCCGACCACATCCCTCCGGCCGCAGTCGTCGACACCCTCGAGGAGAGCTTCCGCCCGGGATCTGCGTAGAGATGGGGGAGCGGGTCCGAGTGCAGAAGGCCATCGCCCGATCCGGCCTCATGTCCCGGCGCGCCGCCGAAGAGGCCATCGCCGCGGGGCGGGTGCGGGTGAACGGCGAACAGGTGGTCCTGGGAGACCGGGTAGACGTCGACGAGGACACGCTCACCATCGACGGGGTCCCCACCCCGGTCGACCCCAACCTCGAGACCCATCTCCTCTACAAGCCGGAGGGGGTCATCAGCACCGCCGACGATCCCCACGGGCGCCCCACCGTCGTCGATCTCGTCCACTCGGGCACCCGGCTCTACCCGGTGGGGCGTCTCGATGCCGATTCCGAGGGCCTGATCCTCGTCTCCAACGACGGCGAGCTGACCAATCGGGTGACCCATCCCAGCTTCGGCATCACCAAGACCTACCTGGCGATGGTGGAGGGGGTTCCTTCCCCCGGAGCCATGCGGCGTCTGATCGAAGGGGTGAGCTTGGAAGATGGGCCGGCCTCGGCTCACTCCGCCCGCCTCGTCGACACCCACGGCGATCAGGCTCTGGTCGAGATGGTCATGGGGGAGGGACGCAACCGGGAAATACGCCGGATGCTCAAGCACATCGGGCATCCCGTCATCCGACTGGTCCGCACCGCCATCGGCCCCATCACCGATCCCGACCTCCCCCCGGGCGAGTCGCGTCTCCTCACCGCTGCCGAGATCCGCCGTCTCCTCGAGTCGGGGGGGGAGGCTTGAGCCGGCCCCGGGAAGTGCGCCCCGCCACCGGCGCCGTCGAGGCCCGGGTCAGGCCGCCCGGCTCCAAATCGCTGACCATCCGGGCCCTCGCCGCCGCTTCTCTCGCCGGGGGCCGCTCCCATCTCTACGGGGCGCTGCAGTCGGAGGACACCACGGCAATGATCCGGTGTCTCCGGGACTTGGGGATCGGGGTGCAGGCAGAGGTGGAGCCGTGGGCCGTCGACGGCACCGGAGCCCACCTGACACCGTCGGCGACGGTCCTCGACGCCGGGGAGTCCGCCTTGTCGGCGCGTCTGCTCATCGCCATGGCCGCTCTCGCCCACGGCGAGATCACCATCGACGGCCGCGGGTCGCTGCGGCGACGCCCCATGGGAGAATTGGTCGAAGCCATGGGCGCCTGGGACGTGGAAGCCCGCTCGGAGGGGACCGTTCCGGTCACCGTCTCGGGACGGGGCGGGATCTTAGGGGGGTCGGCCTCGGTCGACGCGTCGAAGAGCAGTCAGTTCGCCACAGCACTGCTCATCGTCGCCCCGCTAGCCCATTCTGCGAGCGAGCTACGCATCGACGGTGCCGAGGCCTCTCGGGGATACCTCGACCTGACCGTGGCGGTGATGCGCGAGTTCGGTGCGGTGGTGACGCCCACCATCACCGGGCATTTCGTGGAGCCCGGCGGGTACCGCCCCGCCGACTTCATCGTCGAGCCCGACGCCTCGGCAGCCGTCTATCCGATGCTGGCGGCGGCGATCACCGGCGGGCGGGCCGAGATCGAGGGGCTGGCCTTGGCCAGCGCGCAGCCCGACACCGCGGTGGCCGGAGTGCTCGCCGAGATGGGATGCCAGGTCTCGGAGAGCGAGTCCGGATTCGTCGTCCACGGGCCGTCGCAGCGGCTACGCCCCTATCACGGAGACCTCTCGGCCGCCCCCGACGGCGCCGTGGCGGTCGCCGTTGCCTGTCTCTTCGCCGATGGCACCAGCGACATCGGCGGTCTGGGCTCGCTGCGGCACAAGGAGTCCGACCGGCTCCAGGCGCTGAAAGAAGAGATTGGCCGCCTCGGCGCCTTCGCCCAGATCAAGGGTGACTCCCTCGTGATCGAGCCCGCCGACCTCGCCCCGGTGGTGATCGATCCCCACGGCGACCACCGGATCGCCATGGCGTTCGCCACCGTCGGGCTGGTCGTGGACGGGATCAGCGTCTCCCATCCGGAGGTCGTCGCCAAGACGTGGCCCGGGTTCTGGGACGTCCTCGACGGCCTGGGGGGCTAGATTCTGGCGGCGAGAGAGTCACCGGCTCCGAATTCGCCCCCATTGTCCGAAAAACCCCCTGAGTAGGACAGACTCGGGGCCGGTGCTCTCCGATCCCGCGCCGGGCCCGCCCTCTAAGGTGCGCCGCGGTGAGCTCGATGATCGTGGCCATCGACGGCCCCAGCGGCACCGGCAAGAGCACCGTCACCGAGAGGGTGGCGGAACTGAGCGGTCTTCCCCATCTCGACACCGGGGCCTTCTACCGGGCGGCGACGCTGGCGGTGCTCCGGGAAGGGGCGCAGTGCGACGAGCACGCGGTGGTAGAGGTGGTGCGGTCCGCCGGTCTCGATCAGCGAGACGGGGGGATGTTTCTCGACGGGGAGGAGGTCTCCGCCGAAATCCGGCTGGAGCCGGTAACCGCCGCGGTGTCTTCCGTCGCCGCCATCCCCGAAGTGAGGGAGATCCTGGTCCAGCATCAGCGAGCCTGGGTCTCCGAGCGCGGAGAACGGGCCGTGGTCGAGGGGAGGGACATAGGATCGGTGGTGTTCCCCAACGCCGACGTCAAGATCTACCTCGACGCCACACCCGAGGTCAGGGCGGAGCGGAGGGCGGCACAGACCGGCGAGCAGTCCGCAGCGGTGCTGGCCGACATCCTCCGCCGCGACGCCTTCGACTCGGAGCGGGCCGCCTCACCCCTCATGGTCCCGATCGGGGCGGTTGTCATCGATACCTCCGAGATGGGCTTCGACGAGGTGGTCGCCGAGGTGATGCGCCACATCGAGGCCAAGGTCTGAATTCGCCGAGGCCCTCCTACCATGAGGGTATGGCAGTGGATCGAGTGCTGCTCGCCGAGCCGAGAGGCTTTTGTGCGGGAGTGGAGATGGCCATCAAGGCCCTCACCTGGATGACCCGGATCTTCCCGGGTCCTGTCTACTGCTACCACGAGATCGTTCACAACGAGTGGGTGGTCAAAGCATTCGAGCGGGTTGGGGTGGTCTTCGTCGACGACGTCTCCTCGGTCCCCGAGGGAGCGCCGCTCATGCTCTCCGCCCACGGATCGGCCCCCGAGGTGGTGGAGGCGGCAGGCAACCGCGCCGCCGTGGTCATAGACGCGGTCTGCCCTCTGGTGACCAAGGTTCATCACGAGGTGAAGAACATGTCCCGCAAGGGCTATGACATCATCTACATCGGCCACGAGGGCCACGACGAAGCGGTGGGCACCGTCGCCGAAGCACCGGAGGCCATCCATCTCGTCGAACCGGAACAGGGGCTGGGCGACTACTCCCCGGCCGATCCTGACAGGGTGGCCCTGGTGGCCCAGACCACTCTCGGCCTCTACGAATGGGAGCAGGTCCTCGAGGACGCTTCCTCCCGTTTTCCCGCGCTGAAGACCGCCCGCAAGTCGGACCTTTGCTACGCCACCACCAACCGTCAGGCTGTCGTGGAGCAGCTCGTGCCCGAGTGCGACCTGATCCTGGTGGTGGGATCACACAACTCCTCCAACACCCAGGCGTTGGTCAGAGTGGCCCGGGAGAACGGAGTGGCCGCCCACCGCATCGATTCGGCCGACGACATCGAGGCGGAGTGGCTGGAGGGCGTGGGCGTGGTCGGCCTCACCGCGGGCGCCTCCGCTCCCGACCACCTGGTCCAGGCAGTGATCGACCGGCTCGACCCGGAGCAGGGACTCGAGCTGTGGAGCTCGACGCAGGAGGAGGAGTACTTTCCGCTTCCACCGCAGCTGCGTGCCTTTGTGCAGACCCTGCAGACCCTGGTAGAGGCGGGGGTGACCGCATCAGGGCCCGGTGCCGACTCCTGGCTGGAGCGCGACCGGGAGTGGACCGCCACCGAGGCACTCGACCTCATCAGCACCTGAGGGGGCGGTGCGACGCCTACCCGTAGTCGCCGTGGTGGGAAGACCCAACGTGGGCAAGTCCACCCTGGTGAACCGGATCATCGGCCGCCGCGCCGCCGTGGTGGAGGAGAAGGCTGGAGTCACCCGGGACCGACGCGAGTTCGAGGCAGACTGGGCGGGGCGCGATTTCATCCTGGTCGACACGGGCGGTTGGGAGGTCAAGCCCGACGGCGAGCTCACCGTCTCGATAAGGGAGCAGGCCGAGGGTGCGGTGTCGGGCGCCGATGCCGTGCTGCTGGTGGTCGACGCCACCACCGGGGTCACCGACGACGACAGCGGCATGATCTCGATCCTGCGGGGTGCAGGCGTCCCCGTGGTGGTGGCCGCCAACAAGGCCGACGACGTCTTGGTAGAACGAGACCTGGACCGGTTGTGGGGGCTCGGTCTCGGCGAGCCGCAGCCGGTCAGCGCCTATCACGGCAGGGGAGTGGGCGATCTCCTCGACAGGCTGGTGGAGGTCCTGCCCGACCCCGAGGAGATGCCCGAGGTGGAGCCGCTGCCCAGTATCGCCATCGTGGGCCGGCCCAATGTGGGCAAATCGACTCTGCTCAACCGCTTGCTCGGCAGCGAACGGGTCATCGTCTCGCCGAACCCCGGCACCACCCGGGACCCCATCGACGTCTACGTGGAGTTGGGAGGCTCCCCCTACCGGCTGGTCGACACGGCAGGGATCCGGCGAAAGGCGAAGATCGGGGAGGACGCCGACTTCTATGCGGTGATCAGGGCGCGAGAGGCACTAGAGAGGGCCGATCTCGCCTTGCTGATGACCGACGCCACCGATGGGGTGACCCACCAGGATCAGCGAATCGCCAGCGAGGTCATCGAGAAGGGTGGCGGGCTCATCGTCCTGCTCAACAAGTGGGATGCCGTCGACGAGGAGCAGCGTGAGAGCGCCGAGCGCTCCTTGCCCGAACGCTTCGGCTTCGTGGGATGGGCCCCGGCGCTCCGCATCTCGGCGCTGACCGGCCTGAGGACGGACCGGCTCGCCGATGCGGTCGAGACCGTCCTCGAGGCGAGGGGGCGACGCATCCCGACCGGCCGGCTCAACAGGGAGATCCGGGAGTGGACGGCGGCCCATCCGCCGCCGGTGCGAAAAGGGAGACGGCCCAAGATCCACTACGCGGTGCAGGCGGGCACCGCACCGCCGACCTTCGTGGTCTTTGTCTCGGGTGGCGAGTTGGGCGCCGACTACCTGCGATTCCTCGAGGGCAGGATCCGGGACAACCACGACTTCACGGGAAACCCGATACACCTGGTGACCCGGGCGAAGCGATGAGCTACCCACCACCCGGGGACCAGGAGGACTTCAAGACTCCCTTCAGCTTCAAGCTGATGGTGGTGCTCACCGTGCTCTACCTGGGCTGGCGGCTGGTGCAGGGCATAGCCTGGGTGATTCGCCAACTCGGTTAGGAGAGACGATGGAACACACGCCGGCATCGAGCCTCGAATGGGGCGAGGCCCCGGAGGAGAATTTCACCGGGCGGGTGTGGTTCGGGCCGCTCTCCCAGGCCGACGACCGGCCGTTGAACGCACTCGGCGTGCTCTTCGGGCCGGCAGCCCGCACCGATTGGCACAGCCACCCGGAGGGTCAGGTGCTCTACGTGGTGTCGGGCGCCGGACGGGTGCAGACCGCCGACGGCGAGACGGTGGAGGTGGGGCCGGGCGATGTGGTGCACTCCCCGCCAGGGGAGGAGCACTGGCACGGGGCGGCGCCCCGCTCCTACATGATGCATCTTTCGCTCACCACCGGCGGAGACACCGAGTGGACGGGGAGGAAGGTTTCGGACGAAGAGTACGGCCAGGGCTGAGGCGGCGGAAGCGGGCGAGATCTGTTGAGATGAGGTGCCCACGGAACTCCGAATGCTGATGCTCGTCTCTTTTGGGAGGTATTCGCCCACGCTCTCGCTGAGGGCACCACTCAACCGGTCAGCACACCCGAGGCATGCGGGGGGTAGATCGCCTCACCCCAGATCGCAGTAGCGCCTCGCCCGCCTTCGCGAGGGAGTTGGGTGGTCGGGAGGAACGCCAGCTTTCTCTACCCTCGCGTGGAGCTATGACGGCGCCGACCATACGCCGGTTCCAAGAGGGCGACGAGACCGGCCT